>JAISAX010000812.1 GCA_031266495.1 Opitutaceae bacterium | reverse complement strand
CCCGCCCCCGCGCCCACCCCGCCCAAGCCGCCACCCGCCACCACCCGCACGCCGGACGAGCCCATCACCGATCCCGTGATCGCCGCGGTCGCCCTCGCCTCGCCCACGCCCGGCGGCGTGCCCCTCACCCTCGAGGACTGCGTGAGCCGCGCCCTCGACGCCAATTTCAACCTCCGCATCCAGCGCTTCACCACCGAGAGCACCCGTGAAAACGTGCCCGTGGCCGAAGCCACCTTCTCGCCCACCCTCTCCCTCTCCACCGCCTACGGCGAGAACCGCGCCAACACCACCCGGACCAACGGCAACGACACCCGCCTCCAGGTATCCAAAAAACTCGTCACCGGCGCCACCGCCACCGTCAGCGGCGCCCTCGACCGCAACCACACCAGCAACTGGCCCACGCCCGCCGGCCCACGCTACAACTCCGTGTACGGCAGCGACGTTGCCCTCTCCATCAGCCAACCCCTGCTCAAGGGAGCCGGCACCACGGTCAACCGCGCCGCCATCGACCGCGCCCGCCTCGGCAGCGACATCGCCGACCTCGATTTCAAGAGCACCGTGCTCGACGTCGTGCGCGACGTGGAGACCGCCTACTACAGACTCCTCGACGCCCGCGGCCAACTCGGCGTGCTCCAGTTCAGCCTCGACGTTGCCGAACGCCTCTTGAGGGAAAACAGCAGCCGTCGCGACGTCGGAGTCGGCACCGATCTCGAAGTACTGCAGGCCGAAGTCGGCGTAGCCAACGTCCGCCGCGCCGTCCTCGAGAGCGAACAGACGGTGCGCAACCGCGAGGACGCGCTCGTCGCCCTCTTCGGCGCCCGGCCCGGCGAACTGGAAGTCGGCGCCCTCACCCTGCCCGACGCCGCCATCCCCGACGTCTCCATCGACCGCTCCTACAAGCTCGCGC
Organism: Opitutaceae bacterium; assembly: GCA_031266495.1. Next base: position 2,991 of record JAISAX010000812.1, on the reverse strand, counting down.
TCGACAACTACCCCGACTACACCGCCACCCTGCTCTCGATCCGCCAGCTCAAGCTCAACGTGCGCGTGGCCGCCAACGACAAGCTCCCCTCTCTCGCCCTCGGGGGCGCCGTCGGTTACAACGCCGACGACGACAGCTACAGCGACGCCGTCGGCCACACATTCAACGGCGACCGCTACAACTGGCAGGTTGACGTCACGGTCAATTTCCCCTGGGGCATGAAGGCCGAACGCGCCCGCTACCGGCAATCCGTGCTCGGCCTCACCCGCGAGCAGACCCGCCTCGCGCAGATCGAGCAGGACCTGCGCGTGGCCGTGCGTGCCGCCGTGCGCGCCGTGGACACCAACCGCGAAGCCGTCCGCATCTCCTCGCTCGCCACCACGCTGAGCGAGCGCCAGTACGAATTCGAAAAGGCGCGTTACGATTCCGGCCTCACCACCTTCCGCCGCGTGCAGGAGTCGCAGGAGGACCTCGACACCGCGCGCGTCAACGAACTCCAGTCCCGCGTCAACCTGCGCGTGGCGCTATCCGAACTCTCCCGCCTCGAGGCCAGCTCGCTCTCGCGCTACAACATCGCCGTCGTCGAGCCCGCCAGCAGCCGCCCGCAGACCACCGCGCAGAACTGAGAGCGCGACCAAAGGGCCGGAGCGGCGTCCACGGCCAGGATGGCCGTGCCACTCCGGAAGCGCTCCCGGCGCCTTTTCGGCCGAACCGCCGCCTGGCGCGGGCGTCGCAAGCGACGCCCCTACGGCCGATCCGCGTACCTCCCCTCCTTCAATCGAAAATCGGGAATCCCGAATCCCGAATCGAGAATCGAAAATCGAAAATCCTGTCACACCGGGTCGCGGAATTGCAGGGCGTGCAGGCGCGAGTAGAGGCCGCCGGCGCCGACGAGATCCTCGTGCCGCCCCGCCTCGACGAGCCGGCCGCCCTCCATGACGAGGATCATGTCGGCCTTCTGGATCGTGGACAGGCGGTGTGCGATCACGAAACTCGTGCGGTTCTCCATGAGCCGTTCCATCGCCTGCTGTATCAAACGCTCCGATACCGTGTCGAGCGCGCTTGTGGCCTCGTCGAAAATCAGGATGCGCGGGTTTTTGAGGATCGCGCGGGCGATGGCCATCCGCTGGCGCTGTCCGCCGGAGAGTTTTGCTCCGCGTTCGCCGATCACCGTCGAGTAGCCGCCGGGCATCGTCAGGATGAACTCGTGCGCGTTGGCGGCGGTGGCCGCGGCCAGAATCTCCTCGCGGGTGGCGTCGGGACGGCCGTACTTGATGTTGTCCTCGACCGTGCCGGAGAAGAGCACGTTTTCCTGAAGCACGATGCCGATCTGGCGGCGTAGTGATTCGACCGTGACGCGGCGCACGTCAAAGCCGTCCACCAGCACCTCGCCGGACGCCACGTCGTAAAAACGCGCCAGCAGATTGATGAGCGTGCTCTTGCCCGAACCGCTCGGGCCAACGATGGCGACCATGCGGCCCGCGGGCACCCGGAAGCTCACATCCGTCAGCGTGCGCGGGCGGCGCACGCCGAGCGTGGGGTGGTTGCCGGGGCGGGCGGCGGCGGCAGCGGCTTCGCGGGACGGGGTGCCGGGCAGGGGGGCGGTGGCGGCGGCGGCGGGTTCGTAGTCGAAACACACGTCGCGAAACTCCACCTCGCCACGCGCCGGCGGCAGTTCGGCCGCGCCGGGTGCGTCCTTCACCTCGGGCTTGGTGTCGAGGAGAGTGAAGATGTTTTCCATCGCCGTGCTGGCGCGCTGGAGCACCGCCGCCAGATCGACAAAGCGGACGATGGGCGGAAACACGAAGGCGATGTAGCCGTTGAAGGCGACCAGCGTGCCGACCTGCATCTGGCCGCGAATGACCATCCAGCCGCCGTACCCGAGCACGATGAGCGCGCCGAACGAGCCGAGCAGGTCGGCCACGATGGCGAGGCGTGTATTGCGCATGACAATACGCGAGAAGTTGAAATAGTCCTGGTTGATGCCGCCGGCGAAGCGCGTGGTCTCGGCGGCCTCGCGGGTGAAGGACTTGACGACGCGGGCGGCGGCGACGCGTTCCTGGAGGAAGCCGATGACGTTGTCCCAGTTGTCGCGGTGGGTGCGGCTTTCCTCGCGCATGCGGCGGCGGTTGTGCAGGTAGTTGAAAACGAAGAACGGCAGCACGAGCGTCACGCACAACGCCAGCCGCCACTCCACCCAGTAGAGGAAGCCGAGCACGCTGAAAACGGTGACGGTGTCGGCGATGAGGTTGATGAGAAAGCCGTTGGTGAGCTGGTAAAATTCGTTGGTGTCCTGGGAAATGCGGGAGGTGATTTTCGCCGTCTGGTGCGCGTCGAAGTAGCGCAGGGAGAGCGACTGCATGTGGGCGAAGAGGGCGATGCGGATGTCGCACACGATGCGCATGGCGGTGAACTGCAGGAGGCGGGTGCGCAGGAAGGTGACGAAGCCGCGGGCGATGAAGATCGCCGTGAAGATGGCGAGCAGGAGGCCGAGTTTGTGGAGGTCGTGAGCCGGGAGGGCGTCGTCGATGACGAGTTTCACGATCCAGGGGCCAGGCAGGGTGAGCGCCGTGGCGAGGAGGATGAGCAGGATGCCCAGGGAGAGTTTCGGCAGGTGCGGACGAACCATGCCGATGAACCGTCGAAACGGTGAAGAGTGCATGCGGTTGCGTGGATGCGAAGTGGCCGGCGAGCTTTGCGAGGATGGGGGATCGTGCGAGCGAAAAGGACAAAAAACAGCATCCCGAGGGTGTAATTGAAAGGGGTGGGAACGCCGGCTGGAGCGGCTGCTTTTTCTGCCGAACCGCCGCCGGACGCGTGTCAGCGCGCCTTTTTTCCGCCAAACCTGCGCACTGGCGCTCCGTGTCGGCCCGTCCGGCGCCGGGACGGCGCCGCTCCAGTCGGCTGCACACGTCCCCACCCCTTTCAATTACCCCCCCTGATCTTACGCGAACCCTTCGTAGGGGCGCACTTCACGTGCGCCCGTTCGCG
>JAISAX010000701.1 GCA_031266495.1 Opitutaceae bacterium | reverse complement strand
CAACCTCGCTCCAGCCGATCTCCTCGCCATGCGCTCTCCTCTCCTTCACCCACGCATCCTCCTTCTCCCTCCTGTCTTCCTCGACTCTCTTATGGGTCAAGTTCTCTCTGGACCTCCCGTTTCCCTGATGCAATCGTATTTTTTAGTTTTTCCCGGGGAGAACTCGTCCCGCCTCTCCGAAATCCCTCCCCCCCCCCCCCGGGCGCTGGTCAGGAACCGGGGACGAGGCCGCGTTCGCTTTTGGCGGCGAAGGCGAGGATCGTCCGGATTTCCGGGCTGTCTGTTTCGGGATGGGCGCGGAGTTTTTCGAAGGCTTGCGAGCGGTTGAGTCCGTCGCGGAAGAGGATGCGGTAGATCTGCTTGATCCGGTCGAGCTGTTCCGGCGTGAAACCGCGGCGGTCGAGGCCGACTTTATTGATCGAGCGGATGGCGGCCGGGATGCCGTCGGCGATGCACCAGGGCGTGATGTCCTGCACGATCTTGGTGAAGGCGCTGATCATGGAGTGCTCCCCGATGCGGCAAAACTGGTGCACGCCGCTGTGGGCGCCGCACACCACGTAGTCTTCCACGATGACGTGGCCGGCGAGGCCGGTGCCGTTGCTGGCGATGACGTGGTTGCCGACGATGCAGTCGTGCGCGACATGGCAGTAGGCGAGGAAGAGGTTGTCGTCGCCCATGACCGTCATGTCGCCGTCGGCGGTGGCGGCGTGGACGGTGACGTATTCGCGAAACACGTTGCGCGCGCCGATGCGCACGCCAGGGTTGCCGCCCTTGTGTTTGAGGTCCTGCGTCTTCGCGCCGAGGTTGGCGTAGGGGAATACCTCGCAGCGTTCGCCGAGCCAGGTGTTGCCTTCGACCGAGGCGTGGTGGTGGAGCCGGCAGCCGTCGCCCAGGCGCACGCCGGCACCAACATAGGCAAAGGGTCCGATCTCGACATCGGCGCCGAGTTCGGCGGACGGATCAACGTAAGCGGATGGATGAATCATCGGTTTGGTTGTGTGGAGGCTTCTGAAAATTCGTTTTTGAACAGAAGGAAACAAAGGTAACGAAGGTAAAAACAAAGAAGACCCTGAACAAAAAGTTATTTGTTTTAAGAAGGTTGAACAGGTAAGCGTCCCCGGTTGTTCTTCGTTCTCTTCGTTGCCTTCTGTTCAATGTCCGGAGGTTTCCTGGAGCCTGAACCGGCAGGCGCGCTCTGCGCGCTTACCCGACATCGCCTTCGTCCACGAGGGCGAACATGAGTTCGGCGGAGGAAACCACTTGGCCGTCGACGGTGCAGGTGCAGTCGGCGGCGGCGAGTTTGTTGTTACGGAACTTGGTGAGTTTGGCGTTGATGATGAGCTGGTCGCCGGGACGCACGGGGCGGCGGAATTTCACCTTGTCGGCGCTCATGAAGAGCGTGGCCTTGCCCTCGGCGCTGCCGGTGCGGCGGAGCATGAGGATGCCGGAGGCCTGCGCCATGGCTTCGAGTTGTAGTACGCCGGGCATGACGGGGTTGCCGGGGAAGTGGCCCTGGAAACAGGGTTCGTTGATCGTCACGTTTTTGATGGCCACGAGTTCCTCCTCGCCGATGAATTCGACAACGCGGTCAACCATCACGAACGGGTAGCGGTGCGGCAGCATGTCGAGGATGCGCCGGATGTCGAGGGAGGCTTCGGTGGGGAGCGGGGAACCGATGGCGACGCGCGGTTTCTTTTTCGGGCCTTTTTTCTTTTCCTCGAGTTTGGCGAAGAGGGCTTTGGTGAGCTCGGCGTTGATGGCGTGGCCGGGGCGGGTGGCGATGATGTGCGCCTTGATGGGCGAGCCGAGGAGGGTGATGTCGCCAATGATGTCGAGGATCTTGTGGCGGACGAACTCGTCCTTGAAGCGGAGGCCTTCCCGGGAGAGGATCTTGTCGCCTTTGATGACGACGGCGCAGTCGAGCGAGCCGCCCTTGATCTTGCCCATCTTGAGGAGAGGTTCGATGTCCTCGTAAATGGTAAACGTGCGTGCGGCGGCGATCCGGGTGGCGTAGGTGTCGGGGGTGATGTCGAGCGAGAGGTGCTGGGCGTGGATGCCGCGATCGTCGGCCGAGGTGCAGGAGATTTTGAAGTGGTCGCAGGGCAGGGCGATGATGGAGCTGTTGTCGCGCTGCACGGAGACGGGTTCGTCGAGGATGAAGTATTCGCGTTCGGCGTCCTGTTCGACGGGATCGCCTTCCATGATGGCGTTGACAAAGGGTTTTGCCGAGCCGTCGAGGATGGGCGGTTCGGAGGCGTTCATCTCGATGAGGCAGTTGTCGATGCCGCAGCCGTGGAGGGCGCTGAGAACGTGTTCGATGGTGTGCAGGCTGGCGTGACCCTGCACGATGGTCGTCTGGCGGACGAGGTCGCCGGTGAGGCTGGCCAGGGGCTTGATTTCGGGGTGCCCGTTCAGGTCGATTCGCCTGAAAACGTAGCCGTGGTTAACGGGTGCGGGCTTGAGGGTGAGGGTGACGGTTTCGCCGGTGTGAAGGGCTTTTCCATCAATGGTGACGGCGCGCGCAAGGGTACGTTGTTTCATGGAAAGTCGAGGTCGGGAAAGTCGGGAAAAGTCGCGAAAAAGGACGCACTCTGCAAAAACCGGACGGGTGAGCGCAAGATTGTTGTCCGGCGGGCGCCGGGCGGGCGGGGCTCCCTGTTTTCCCGCTTTACCCGTCTGCCGGGCAGGTGCAAAACCGCACCCCGTGCCTGCATCAAAACCGAGCAACCCGGCCCGACCGGTCAACGACAACGACAACGACAAAGACAACGACAGCAAGACCCTCTCCGCGGACGACATCCACCAGGCCATCGAACGGCTCGCCGCCGCCATTCGTTCGCGGCAGCGTTCCGGAAAGCGGAAACTCGTCCTCCTCGGCATCGCCAACGGCGGCATCGAACTCGCCCGCCGCCTCGGGTCCCGCATCCGGTCCGCCAAGGTCGGTACCATCGATATCTCCTTCCACCGCGACGACATCGGCCGCCACCCCATCCCCAAGGAGTACACCCCGACCCTTATCCCGATCGATATCGACGATGCCAATGTCGTCCTCGTTGACGACGTCCTCTTCTCCGGCCGCACCATCAACGCCGCTCTCAACGAGCTTTTCGACCACGGCCGCCCCGCCTGCGTCGAACTCGCCATCCTTGTCGATCGCGGCGGGCGCCGCCTCCCCATCGCCGCCGACTTCACCGGCATCACCCTCGACGTGGAAGACAGCGACAAGGTCGTCGTCAAGCTCGGCGCGGACAACGCTGCCGCCACCGATTCCATTGTTGTAAAAGCTGAAGGGCTGAAAACCTGAAAGCTGAAACCGTCCCCCCCCTCCTCCTCCTCCTCCCTCCCCCCCCCCCTCGCCGCCGCCCTCGCCAATTTCAGCCTTCAGCCCTTCAGCCTTCAGCCTTTACGCCACATGTCCTGGAACCGCCGCCACCTGCTCACCATCGAGGAACTCTCCCTCGACGAAATCAACCAGATCCACGCCACCGCCGCCGCCTTCAAAAAGATCCTCGGTCGCAGCGTGAAAAAAGTCCCGGCCCTGCGCGGCAAGACGATCGTCAACCTCTTCTTCGAGCCCAGCACGCGCACCCGCATCTCCTTCGAAATGGCGGCCAAGCGCCTCTCGGCCGACGTTGTCGCGTTCGACTCCTCGACCTCCTCTACGACCAAAGGCGAATCCCTGCGTGACACCGCCGAAAACATCCGGGCCCTCGGCGCCGACATGATCGTGATCCGCCACTCCGCCTCCGGCTCCCCGCTCTACCTCTCGCGCATCCTCGACATCCCTGTCATCAACGCCGGCGACGGCGCGCACGCCCACCCCACGCAAGGGCTGCTCGACACGTTCACCATGCGCGAGCGCCTCGGGCAGGACCTGCGCGGCCGCAAGGTCGTCATCCTCGGCGACATCCTCTTCAGCCGCGTGGCCCGCTCCAATATTCACGCCCTGTCCCGGCTCGGGGCCAATGTCACCATCGTCGGCCCCTCCACGCTCGTCCCGCGCTGGTTCGAGGCCATCGGCGGCGTTACCGTCTCGCACGACCTGCGCAGCGCGCTGGCCGGCGCCGAAGTCGTCATGCTACTGAGAATACAACACGAACGCCAGACGGCCGCCATGTTTCCCTCGCTCGGCGAATACACGAGCATGTTCGGCCTCAACAAGACCCGCGCCTCCTGGCTCGACCCCAAGGCCATCATCATGCACCCGGGCCCGATCAACCGCGGCGTCGAGATCGACAGCGAACTCGCCGACGGCAGCCGCAGCGTGATCCTCGAACAGGTCACCAACGGCATCGCCGTCCGCATGGCCGTCCTCTACCTCTGCGCCGGCGGCCAGCCCGAAAACGTCCTCCACTGACGGAATCAAGAATCAGAAATTAATAATTAATAATTAAGAATTAATAATTAAAAAACCTCTGAAAATCTCCCGCACCAAACCTCATGTTCCTCCCCCCCCCCCCATTCACCTCACGCCTGGCCAGCAATCTCCAATTCTTAATTCTTAATTCTTAATTCCTGCTTAAAATGCCCACACTCTGGATACAAAACGCCCGCGTCATCGATCCCGCCGGCAAGCGCGACGCCGCCGGTGATCTTTATATTGTCAACGGCAAGTTTGCCGCCTCGCTTTCCGCCGCGGACAAGAAGAAAGCCAAAAAGATCGACGCCACCGGACTCGTCGCCGCGCCCGGCCTCGTGGACATCCACGTCCACTTCCGCGAGCCCGGCCAGACGCACAAGGAAACCATCGAGACCGGCTCCCGTGCCGCCGCCGCCGGCGGGTTTACCACCGTCGTGTGCATGCCCAACACCTCGCCCGTGGCCGACACGGCCGGCACCATCCAGCTCATCAACGACTCCATCCGCCGCACCGCCTGCGTGAAGGTTTACCCCACCGGCTGCATCACCGTGGGCATGAAGGGCCAGGCCCTCGCGCCCATCGGCTCGCTCAAACGCGCCGGCGTCGTCGCCATCACCGACGACGGCGACTGTGTGCAGTCCAACGAACTCATGCGCCGCGCCTGCGAATACGCCCGCATGTTCGACCTCCCCCTCATGGATCACTGTCAGGACCACAGCATGACAGCCGGCGCCGTCATGAACGAAGGCGTCATGTCCACGCGCCTCGGCCTGCGCGGCTGGCCCAACGCCGCCGAGGACATCATCGTGTCGCGCAACGTCATCCTCTCGACCTGCACCGGCGCGCGCATCCACATGCAGCACATCTCCTCGCACAACGCCGTGGAGATCATCCGCCGTGCCAAATCCCGCGGCGTGCCCGTCACCGCCGAAGCCACCCCGCACCACATCGCCCTCACCGACGCCGCCCTCGAAACCTACGACACCCGTTTCAAGATGAACCCGCCCCTCCGCACCGAGGACGACCGCCTCGCGGTCATCGAGGGCCTGCGCGACGGCACGCTCGACATCATCGCCACCGACCACGCTCCGCACACCGACGACGAGAAAGACAAGGAATTCGACTACGCGCCCAACGGCATCATCGGCCTCGAAACCGCGCTCGCCATCACGCTCGAAACCCTCGTCCGGCAAAACCGGTTCAAGCTCGCCACCGTGGTGGACCTGATGACCCGCAAACCCGCCGCCATCGTCAACCTCCCCCCCGGCACCGGCACCCTGGCCGAAGGCGCCCCCGCCGACCTGGTCCTCTTCGACCCCGACGAAGAATGGCATTACGACAGCGCCCAAGGCCTCAGCAAATCCGGCAACAGCCCCTGGCACGGGCAAAAACTCCGGGGCCGCGTCAAAGCCACATACGTGGACGGCAAACCCGTCTACGACGGCAAAAAAATCCTCCGCTGAACCTCTGCCTCCCCCGGCCCCTCATACGCCTCTCCGCCTCCCTGCCTCTCCGCCTCTTCCACCCTGTTCCTTTTCCTGTTCGTATGCGAATTGTCGTTCTTGGCTCCGGCCGCGGCTCCAGCGCCGAAGCAATCCTCACTGCGCAACGCGCCGGCAAGCTTGGCCGGGCCGAAGCCGTCCATCTGTTTTCCGACCAACCCGGCGCCGGCATTCTCGCGCTCGGGCCGCGCTTTGGCGTGCCCGCGACGTTTCTCGATCCCGCCCCCTTCAGGACCAAACTCGACGGTGAAGGCGAGGCCCGCTACATCGCCGCCATCCGCGAGCAGCGTGCGGACCTCGTCGTGCTGGCCGGTTTCATGCGTGTGATCAAGCCAGGCTTTCTCGACGCGTTTGCGGGCAAGATCATCAACCTGCATCCGAGCCTCCTGCCGGCCTTTGCCGGGCTCGACGCCATCGGCCAGGCCTTCCGGCGCGGCGTGAAAATCACCGGTTGCACCGTCCACTACGTGACCGCCGAAGTGGACGGCGGACCGATCATCGACCAGACCGCCGTGCGTATCGAAAGCGAAGATACACGGGAAACCCTGGAGGCGAAAATCCACGCCGCCGAACACGCGTTGTTGCCATCGGTGATCGCGCGGCTCTCGGAGCGGCGGGGGAGCGCTACCCACATTCGCGAATGCGGGTAGTTGAAAAATATTACAAAATGTGAAAAACCGGGTTTGCGCCCATGCCCCGGAGGGCGTTCATTTGACGGCAATGGCGGAGACGTGTCCGTCGAACCAGACGCAGTTGCGGACGTTGCCGTGGACGGGTTCGGGCGCGGCGGCCCAGCTTGCGGTGACCATTTTCAGGTCGGCATCCTGCATCATCGTGGTGCGCGACCAGTCGCGAATCTGGTCGAGACGGAGGGAGGGGATGTTTTTGTTGAAATTGCCAAAGGGCCAGGAGTCGGCCACGCCGTCGATCTGGTTGCTGATGTTGAGTTGCCAGAGAAATTTTTGCGGCGCGGGGACAACGAGGTCGGGGTGTTTGCGGGCGAAGGTGGGACAGAGAAAGAGCGGGACGAGGGTGTTGGCACCCGGGTCCACGGGGATGTTGAGGTAAGGGCTGATGCAGGTGGCGAGCTGGTTGTCCGCCCGCGCATAACAGGTCTGGCTGGCGGCAAGTCCGGCGCCATGGGGACTTTTTTGACCGGGAAGAACTCCGCGGTTTTCCTGCGCGTAAAGGAGGACCGCGGCGCCAATCTGGCGAAGACCGGACTGGCAAACCGAGCGGTGGGCGACGGACCGGATCTTTCCGACCAAGGGAATGGTAATTGCAGAAAGGATACCGATGATGGCGATGACGGCGAGCAGTTCCACAAGCGTAAAGGCGGCGCTCGATGTCCTGGCGGAGGAGGGGGGACGATTGGTTTTCATAAAAAATGCCGGCTTTGCGAATCCGGAGAGCGGGCGGCGGGGGGGGGGGGGGGGGGGGAGAACAAACGAGGCGGGCATCGGGGTCCCGGGGGCGGTCGGTGTCGGTACGGGAGCTTGCGCGGCGGGCGCGCCCGGCGATGATGGTGAGGAAGAACCGGGGGTG
>JAISAX010000691.1 GCA_031266495.1 Opitutaceae bacterium | reverse complement strand
CTAGGGCCGCCCCCCGGGGCGACCCGCCCGCCCCCCGCACACACACCACCCCCCCCCCCCCCCGCCCGCGCCCCCCCCCCCCCCCCCCCCCCCCGGCGGACACCCCGCGCATTACACCTGCGTGCTCCTGCTCCTCGGCCCCGGCGGCCTCGAAAAGATTTTCGAAGCGCATTGTCACGGACGCCTCCTGGTCGAGCCGCGAGGGCAGGGCGGTTTCGGTTACGACCCGCTCTTCGTCCCCGCCGCCGACAACCCCTCCGCCCGCACCTTTGCCGAACTCGGCGACGATTTCAAAAACGCCCGCAGCCACCGCGGCCTCGCCTGGCAAAAACTCGTCGCCTGGCTCCGCGAAAACCCGCCGGAGGCATAGCCCGCGAAACACACGAAATAACACGAAAAGCCGGACATTTGATTTCGGACGTTTTATTCGTGTCTTTTCGTGTGTTTCGTGGGCTTTGGGCTTTCACCATCCGATGCCACTTTTCAACCTTCACGCCGATTACCAGCCCACGGGCGACCAGCCGCAGGCCATTGAGGCGCTCGTCCGCTCCCTCCGTGCGGGGAACAAGCACCAGACGCTCCTCGGCGTCACCGGCTCCGGCAAGACATTCACCATGGCCAACGTCATCGCGCAGTGCGAACGACCCACGCTCATCATCTCCCACAACAAAACCCTCGCCGCCCAGCTCTACTCCGAATTCAAGAACTTCTTCCCCGAAAACGCCGTCGAGTATTTCGTCTCCTACTACGACTACTACCAGCCCGAGGCCTACATCCCGTCGAGCGACACCTACATCGAGAAAGACTCCTCCATCAACGACGAGATCGAGCGCCTCCGCATCTCCGCCGCCAGTTCGCTCGTCTCGCGGCGCGATGTCATCGTCGTCGCCTCCGTATCCTGTATCTACGGACTCGGCTCGCCCGAGGACTTCCAGGCCATGCGCATCCAGCTCCGCCGCGGCGCGCCGCTCGGCCGCAACACCCTGCTCACCCGCCTCGTGGAAAACCTCTACGAACGCAACGACTACGACCTCAAGCGCGGCGCCTTCCGCGTGCGCGGCGACGTCGTTGACATCATGCCCGCGTACCTCGAACAGGGCCTGCGCGTCGAATTCTGGGGCGACGAGATCGAGGCCATGAGCGAATTCGACCCGCTCACCGGCAACATCATCCGCCCGCTGGAACAATTCGACCTGTACCCGGCCAACCAATACGTGACCTCGCGCGACAAACTCGACGCCGCCATCGCCGCCATCAGGACCGAACTCGACGAGCGCGTGAGCCATTTTGAGAAAAACGGCCAGTACCTCGAAGCCCAGCGCATCCGCATGCGCACCAGCTACGACCTCGAGATGCTCCAGGAAATGGGCTTCTGCAACGGCATCGAAAACTACTCCCGCCACCTCGCAGGGCGGAAGGCCGGCGACCGCCCCATCTGCCTCGTCGATTTTTTCCCGAAAGATTTTCTGCTCATGATCGACGAGAGCCACGCCACTGTCCCCCAGATCGGCGGCATGTACAACGGCGACCAGGCCCGCAAACAAAACCTCGTCACCTTCGGCTTCCGCCTCCCTTCCGCGCTCGACAACCGTCCGCAGTCCTTTGCCGAGTTCACCGCGATCACCGGACAGACGCTCTACGTCTCCGCCACCCCTGCGAAATACGAACTCGAAAAATCCGCCGTCACCGCCGAGCAGGTCATCCGCCCCACCGGCCTGCTCGATCCCGAAATCGACATCCGCACGACCAAAGGCCAAGTCGAGGATCTCATCGCCGAGGCGCGCCGCGCCGTCGAGGCCGGCGAGCGCGTCCTCGTCACCACGCTCACCAAACGCCTCTCCGAAGACCTCACCGGCTACCTCCGCGAATCGAAAATCCGCGTCGAGTACCTGCACAGCGACATCGACGCCATCGAACGCGTAGAAATCCTCCGCAACCTCCGCCAGGGCAATTTCGACGTCCTCGTCGGCATCAACCTCCTGCGCGAAGGCCTCGACCTGCCCGAAGTCGCGCTCGTGGCCATCCTCGACGCCGACAAGGAAGGGTTTCTCCGCAGCGAGACCTCGCTCATCCAGACCGCCGGCCGCGCCGCCCGTCACGAAAAAGGCCGCGTCATTTTTTACGCCGACAAAATCACCGACTCCATCCTGCGCGCGCTCGAAGTCACCCGGCACCGCCGGGAAAAACAACTCGTGTACAACGCCGCCCACGGCATCACCCCGCGCAGCGTGAAGCGCTCCCGGCAAACGAGCCTGCACGTTTACGATGGCAGCGGTCGCTCCGGTGACGACGACACCGGCGTCGCGATGGTGGCCGAAAGCGCGGAGGACGTTACCGCCGTGATTGCGGAACTGGAGGACGAGATGACGCTGGCCTCCTCGCAACTGGAGTTCGAGCGCGCCGCCATCCTGCGCGACCAGATCGCCGCGCTGCGTTCCGGCGATTTCAAAAAAACCTTCGCGCCCCGCGTGAAAACCGGCGGCAAGGGGAAGGGCAGGGGAGCGACTCCGGGCAAATACCCGAAGACCATCGGCAAGAAATGGAAAAAAACGTGAGCGCGACCAGACACCTCATCGTCGACGGCTCCAATCTCTTGCACGCCTGGCTGGAATTGCGCGCCCTGCTCCGGCGCGACCGCGACGCCGCCCGCGCCCGACTCATCGACCGTCTCGCGCCCCTGCACCCGGCCCGTCACACCGGCATCGCCCTGCTTCCGGGTCTGTCAGGATCGTTTGTTCGTGTTGTCTCATTGACAGCGGAAAGGGCGGCGGCCCCGCAGTTATGCGGGGCCGTCGCTTTTTGGCGTCAAACGGCATCCGGCCTGTGACTCCGGGGATAGGCGGGAGGGGCGGGGGGGGGGGAGGGGGACGCTTGCGGCGCGGAGCGCCGTCCACGGCCAGGATGGCCGTGCCACCCGGAGGCCCCCCGGTTATTCTTTCTTGCCGGCGTCGCGGATCATCTCGACCGCGGCGGCCTGCACCTTGGGCATGGCTTTCATCATGCGGGGCATCATGACTTCCTGCATGCGGGCACCGAGCTCGGGTTGCTTGTCGATAAACGCCTGCCCGGTCGGCGTGGAATAAAATACGGAAAGGCCCTGCAACTGGTCTTTCGTGAAAAGATCCGAGTAGGCGGTGGCGATGTCGCCCTTCATGCCCTTGATGTCCATCTCGTCGAAGAGGATGTTGACGAGCTTCATCTGCATGTCGGCCATCTTCTGCGCCTCGGCGTCTTTCATGCCCTGCTGCTGGAGCATCTGGAGGAACATTTTCCCGAGGACGGCGCGCTGTTGTTCGAGCGACTTGGCAATCATCTCCTCGAAGCGCATCTGCTCCATGAGCGCGGTGGCTTCGGCAAGGGTGGCTTTACTGTCGATCCCGGCCCCGGCGTCGGCGGCGACCGTGGCGGATTCGAGCGAGATTTTTTTGGTGGCGCTGTCTTTCGTCAGCGTGAGCGTGCCGGCGGTGGTGTCCCAGGAGTCGAGCTTCCAGCCGTTGAAGGTTTTTCCGACGGCCACCCATTTGCTTTCGCCATCGGTATCGGAAAGGGAGAAGAGCGGTTCGCCTCCGGTCGTCATGAGGACGCCGCGGAGGGCCGGCGGAGGAGCGCCGGCGGCGGAAGCGAACGGGGCGGCGGCGAGGGTGGCGAGGACGGCGAGGAGGCTGAGTGTCTTTTTCATCGGGATCGGGTTGCGGGTGAAACGAACGGGGAGGATGGAAAGCCGGAGACCATGAGTCCGGAGGAGGTCGCCAGCAAGGGGCAAGTGCGCGAGAGGCGATTTTCGGAGTTCTGGCTGCAAAAACCGCAAGGGCTGTGCCGGACTTTAGCGGTTTCCCTCTCTTCGGTTGTGGCGTTGCCGTTCCGTGGCCAATGGCCAATCGCTTCAGCCTTCACCGGTTTTTTTCGCGGTCGGCGGCGGTCTGCATGGCGAGGTCGAGCAGGAGGCCGGCCTGGAGCGACGCGCCGCGGGACTGGAAGAGGCGCGAGGCGTCGATGTAGAGCTGTTCGCGGCTGGCGGGCGGGGAGCGTTTGATGCCTTCGGTCATGGCCATGAAGGCCGTTGCGGGGTCGTTGGCCGCGAGGCGCAGCTCGGCGAGGCGCAGCCAGGGTTGCGGCGAATCGGGCGCGGCGTCGCGGGCCTGGGCAAAGCGGCGTTCGGCCTCGCCGGGGCGTCCGGCGACGGCGGCGGCCAGCCCGGCGCGGTAACGCGCCTCGGCTTCGGTCTGGGAAAAATCCACGGCGTAGAGCCGCACGAGTTCCTTGTCGGCCTGGTAGTAGCCTGGCGGCGTGGCGTAGGGGATGGGGCGCAGCCAGGCCGGCGTGTTGCCTGCGCCGAGTTCGTCGCGCTCCGGCAACGGGTTGCCGGGGTAAAGCGCCTGCCAGTAGCCCGCGGTGTAGCCGCCGGTGGTGATCCAGGCCACGTGCGTGACGCCGCGCTCGCGGACGAGGCGTTCGGCGCGGGCGAGGGCTTCGGGACCGGCTACGCAGAGATCGGTCATCAGTTGCGCGGCGGCGCGGAGGCCCGCGCTGTTTTCCCAGTGAAAGGTGCCGAGGGTCGCAAAGCCGCCGAAGTAGCCGATGGCGACCGAGGCGTTGGGATCGGCGAGCACGGTGATTTTTCCCGGCGGCACGTCGGGCCGGTCGTTGCGCAGCACTGCGGCGATGTCGCGGTAGAGGAGGAAGGGGGCCTCGCCTTTCAGGACCACTCCTTTGGCCTCCGTGCGGATCGCGCCCGAAATGAGCCGCGCCGGCATGGTCAGGAAAAGTGCGGCGGCAACGACGGCCGTTGCGGTGAGGAGTGCGCGGCGCCGGCGCGGCGTGCGGGGGGCGGCCGCCGCGTCGAGCCATACGCACAGCATGACGACGGCGACGAGGGATTGGGGCACGCTGGCGGATTGCAGCCAGCGCGTCTGCCACCAGCCTTGCAGGGTCATCGGCAGCGCGATGGCGAGGCTGAATACCAGCGCCAGGCGCGCCGCCGGTCGCCGCCACGCCAGCCGGAGCGTGAGGAGCGCGAGCAGCAGTTGCGCGGGGCGCAGGAGGCCCTGATCCACAAACCTGAAAAAGCCCGTTTTCCCGAACTGGTCGGGCAGCGAGCGCAATTCGATGATATGGTGATGCACCGTGGCCATGAACGGGTCGAACATCATGAACACCCGCTCGCGGCCCGCGATGAAGAGGACGGGCACCACCGCCACCGCCGCGCCGGCGAGGAACGCGCGTATCCGGCGCCAGGGTTTTGTTGTCGAGCCCGGGTCTTGCGGATTTTGCAGCCATTCGAGCAACAGGGCGACCGCTTCGCCGCCGCCGAGCCAGGCGAGCGCGTAGGCCGGATGGTTGACCTCGAGCCGCCAGCCGGACAGCCGGTCGGGAAACTGCTCCAGCAGGAAAAAGAACAGGCCCGCCGCGGCGCCGACCCGTCCCCACAGCCGCCAGAGGTCCGGCCGGCAGATCGCGCCGCGCGCACGCAGGTCGCGCCCGGCGGCCCAGGCGGCGAGGGCGCCGGCGAATCCCGTCATGCCGATCGCGAGCACGGTGGCCACGGCGTTGATCCAGAGCGCCACACCGCCGCCGAGGGCCGAGACGAGAAAGGCGCGGCGGGCGGCGCGATCGTCGGGCAACCGGAGGAAGCCGCCGACGCCGTCCGCGTTGTCGTTGTCCGGCTGACGGCGCACCCAGCCGCCGCCGCCGAGCAGCGCGCCGGGGATCAGCGCGAGCAGGCCGATGTTGGTGATGCCGTGGTGATCGTTGTACGACGGATAAAATGCCTCGTAGAACGAGTGTGCCCCGGCCAGCGACAGCGCGAGGAGTCCGCCGGCCACGGCGCCCTGCCGCCGCGCGAACCAGAACGAATAACCGACGAGCGTGAGCAGGAGGGCGGGCAGGTTGATCCACGCCGCCGCCTTTTCCACGGCAACGGGCCACGACACGTCCGCCGCCAGGCTCCGGTAAACCCGCGCCCAGGCGATGTGCAGCCACGCCCAGCCGGAGTTCCAGTAAACGGGGCGGCCTTCCGGGGCGTTGTCGAGCCGCGTGGTGCGCAGGCGAAAGTCGCCGCGGTCGATCATTTCGATGATCTCGTCGGTCCACGTCATGCCGTCGGCCGCCTGGGACGGCGCGATGCCGAGCAGCCGGAGGCGGTCGGTCGGTTCGGGCGACAGTCGCAGCGCGGTGACGCGGTCGAGATAATGACGGGCCAGCAGCCAGTGCGTGGAGACGAGCACAGACGCCAGCAGCAACCCGGCGAGCCACGGCCACGCCTGGCGAAAAAAGCGGCGGACGGCGGAGGCGGCGAAAGGACGGTCGGGGGGGGGGGGGGGGCGAGAGGATGCGGGCGAAGAGTCGGGCATGGCGCGGTGAGCCGGTGTTCGTAAGGGCGGTTGACCGTCCGGGGCAAGCCGTAGCGGCAGGCGCGGAGGGTCTCCGCTATGCCTCCCGCCCGTCGTCCGGCTCCGCTGCCGGCAGGAGGTTGAGGCCGAGGATGCCGAGAAAAAAGCTGCCGAGCACGATCTGGCCGCCGAGCGTGAGCAGCGTGCCGGACGGGATCACCCAGCGCAGCGTTTCCTGCGGAGACAGGTCGCCGAAGTGCCGGCTGCCCCACTGCAACACCGCCGTCACGCCCAGCGCGAGACCGGCGAAAATGAAGCACGCGCCGGTCACCAGCCCCGCCTCGAGCGAGAGCCGGCGCATGACGGTTTTACTCACAACCCCAAACCCAACCCCAAACCCCCGGTCGCGCGGACGCAGCCCGCACCGGATGGCAAACGCCTTGGTGAACACCGAAAACTGGATCGACTGGAACCCGGTGAGCACGGCGATCGCGCAAAACAGCAGCGTGTGCACGTCGAGGGTCAGGCGGCCGAGGTGCAGCGGACCGGCGAGCAACCGACCGCCGAGGAGCGCGCCGCAGGCAAGCAATAAAAAACCCGGATACAGGAATAGCCAGCGCGGGCAGAACAGCAGCATGAAGCGCAGGTGCCGCCAGCCATCGCGCCAGGGCCGCAGGTGGGGCGGCCGGTCGCGTCCGTCGGGCGCGAGCGTGGCGGGCACTTCGGCGATGCGCAGCCCCAGCAGCGAGGCCCGGACGATCATTTCGGAGGCGAACTCCATGCCGCCCGTGCGCAGGTCCAGACGCGGCCACGCGCTCTTGCGCAGGGCGCGCAGCCCGCAGTGAAAATCCCGGCACCGGCTCCGGAAAAACAGCCGGCCGCAAGCCGAGAGCAGCGGATTGCCGATGTATCGGTTTTTCCAGGGCATGGCTCCGGCGCGGATGCCGCCGGCGAAGCGGTTGCCCACGACGAGGTCGTTGCCGGCGCGCAGCGCGTCGAGAAACGGTTGCAGCGACGGACCGGAAAAATCGTAACTGCCGTCGGCATCGCCCATGACGGCCAGCGGGGCGCGGGCGGCGTCGATACCGGCGCGCAGGGCGTGGCCGTAACCCCGTTGCGGGACGGACACGAGCCGTGCGCCGTGCGCGCGGGCGATGTCCCGGGAGCCGTCGGTGCTGCCGTTGTCGGCGACGATGATCTCGCCGCGCAGGCCGGCTCCGGCCAGCGCCTGCGCGGCGGCGTCGATGCAGGCGCCGAGCGTGCGGGCCTCGTTGAGGCAGGGCAGGACGACGGAAACCTCCGGCAGGGGATCGCGAGGCCGGAGAGGCGGTGGAGTATCGGGCGGGCAACTCATTGCGGAAGGAAACCGTGAATTTCCGGGGAAAGGCAGGACACGGGCAACGACAAATCCGGCATTTGAAAAAGGCGTGACGCGATGTCATGTCCGCGCCAGCCCCCGTCCCCTGTCTCCCCACACTCCCCCCCGGGAGGAGCAGACAGAACTTGACCCAAGAGAGAGTCAAGGAAGACGGGAGGGAGAAGGAGGATGCGTGGGGGAAGGAGAGGAGAGCGCATGGCGAGGAGATCGGCCGGAGCGAGGTTG
>JAISAX010000645.1 GCA_031266495.1 Opitutaceae bacterium | reverse complement strand
CGGTTTTTAGTGTTGGCGACGATGAAGAGCGAGGATGGCGATGGCGAGCGCGGCGGTCAGCCCGCCCAGCGTGGCGGCGGCGGCGGAGGACTCGGGGATGGCGGCGGCGCGGGTGATGGTCACGTCGTGCAGCGTGAGGCTGGACATGGAGCTGGTCGATGAGGGCAGAATGACAAAGGTGTCAAAGGTGGAATACCCGCTGGAGTCTGTGACTTCGCAAGCATAGCTCTCCAGACCGGTACCGACGATGCTGATGGAGATTTTCGTATCCGTCGCAGTGAGACGCATGAGGGTGAAGGTGCCCGTGTAGATCGCGCCGTTCGTCGGCGTGGCGGACAAGCCGCCAGACCCGAGACTTTGGTAATACATGCCCGTGCTGGAATGAACCAGCGAATTGCCGGTATGGGAGGCGTCGGCGGGGTTGCGATGTTGGATCTGAATCGCCATGGTGGTTTCATCGTATGCAGTGATATTCATGTCTGCGCGGTAGCCTGTGTAGGGTTTGAACAGATCGTTGCTTGCTCCGTGTCCGTCGGCGGTGACGCGGTTGGCGGTCTCCGCAGTGCTGTGCGAATCATAGAGCGCCATGCGGAATCCGTTGGACCAACTCAGGGGACTGTTGAAGGAGAGGTTAAGCGAGACGGTGAGCGATTCGCCGACGGCAAGTGTCGTGGAGTCAAAGTAGGTCAGCAAGTGGGCCCCTGCCCTGACGGTGAGCGTGTTTGCATCGTCATCCAGTATGTATGAGGAGGCGCTGGAGCTGCCGAACCAGCCGTCGCGGTTACCGTCGTCGAAGCTGTCATTGAGAAGCGTCGTCGGAACGCCGATGACGATGGATGTGAGGGCGGTGATGGCAGTCAAAAGCGCGACGGTCCGAAGGCCGGGTGCATGGTGACGTGTGTGATGTATCGAGTTTTTCATGATGGCGTGTGTGTGTTGGCAGTTTGCCGATTGGCGGGTTGTGTTGTGGATTGCGGGTCAGATTTTTGGCGGGAGTTTGTCGAGGAGGGCGACGCGGGCATCGAAGTAGAGCGTGGTGCGGCGTCCGCCATGAGCGGGGGAGAGTGGGATTTTGGGTTTCCAGTTGTCGGAGATGCTTCCCCAGGGGATTTGCTGGTCCACTTCCATGAGCGCCCAGACTTGCGAGGGACCGCCGTGCGCCTCCAGTTCGGCGAGGGGAACGGGCTGGCGCAGGGACGTTGTGCCAACGGGGGCGGTGCCCATCGGACGCCCCGCGCCGTTGGTGAGCGTATTCATGTTGCATTGGGCGATAAATGTCGCCGGTTCGGACGGGTCCTCGGTCGTGAGGTTGAGCGGTCGCGAGGGGCAGTGTAGTTGCGGGATTCTTACGGTCACTCCGGACTTGAGCGTTGTGGCGTCGGGATAACCCAGCCAGGGGCCGAGTTGCGCGGCGAGTTGGTAGATGGCGTCGTTGTTGTTTTTGTAGGAATCGCCAATGCCGACGTAGGTGGGGCCGGGGAGGATGCCTTTGTGCTCGTCGGTGTAGGCGAGGATGGCGATGCCGAGCTGGCGGAGGTTGGAGATGCAGCGGACTTGATGGGCTTTTTTGCGAGCCATGCCGATGCCCGAAAGAACGAGACCTGCCAGAATGCCGATGATGGCAATGACCACGAGCAGTTCGATCAGCGTGAAAGCACGCGGACGCAGGGGGACAGGAGGGGGGATCACGGTTTCCATGATGTTCGGGATGCTGGATTTGGTGGTGGCAAAACGAGGGGAGCGTGGGTCGCGGAGGCGGAAGGTTTGTTCCATGTATCGAACTGTCGTGGGAGCTATAAGTCAAGAAATATGTTCGTTACATAGAACAGGGCGGAGAAGTTTTTTGCGGCACATTTGATGGCTGTGCCACCCGTTCCTGCTTCCAATGCCAGAAAACGACCGCAGTCGATCCCGACTGATTCCTATCCGAAATGGGCTCGTCATCCCTACCAACCGGACGGACGGCGCAATGCGTGCGGGCCAGTGGTCCGCAAGATTCGTAATCAGCGCGGACTCAGCCAGGCAGCCTTGGCCGCACAGTTGCAAAGAGCGGGCTGGGACATCTCGCGGGAGATGCTGGCAAAGATCGAAATCCAGCAAAGGGAGGTATCGGACCTTGAGTTGATCCTGCTCTCGAAGATTCTGGCGATTGGTCCCGATATTTTGCTTCTGCTTTCGTCGTCGGCCAAGCCACACGAGCGGCCAGCGCAAGCAGCGGGTGTTGGTATGGATTCCAGGCGCAAACCGAAAGGCTGAGTCGTCCGTCCGAATGCGTTTCGGGAGGATGGAAACGGCGGAAGCGGAGGCGCGGTTTACGTGGCAAGGAATGAAAGCCGGTTCGATCATGGATTGGCAGGGTCGGGCGGGCGGTTCGGAAAGAGGCAGGGAAAAATCCAGGTGATGTGACAGGACAAAACAGATGCCCGGGATCGTCGGCAAATGTGGTGATGTTTTATTGTCAATTTTTTCGCTTTCAAAAGCCGGATAAACACGTCGAAAAGGGCGCACATGAGAAAGGCAATAACCTCAAGATGAGTGTTCGGGAGAGAGACGGATCGCGAAAACACAGGACGCGGCGGACGACGGCGATGCGGTTGGCGTCCGGAAATAGCAAAAATACGGAACGCGGAGAGCACCCAACGTGTGTTTACAAAGGTGCAGCTTGACCCGGTAAACGCACAGGACAGATTTTCCGATACAATGAACTGGCATCCTCGCATCACGACCGATCCCCTGATTTGCCACGGGCAAGCCTGCATCAAGGGCACGCGCATCATGGTTTCCGTCATACTCGATAATCTGGCGAATGGTTTGCCGGTCGGGGAAATCGTGGCGCTTTATCCCACTCTGGGCAAAGAGGATGTGGCTGCCGCCATCGCCTATGCCGCGGAGCTTGCGAGGGAACGTGTCTTGCAGCCGTTCGCAGCATGAAATTCAAACTGGACGAAAATCTTTCGCCTCAGCTTGCCGGCATCCTGGAAGCGGAAGGCCATGATGCCCATTCCGTGGTGCAACAGGTTCTCGGGGGCAAACCCGATGAACAGGTGATTCATGTCTGCCAAAAAGAGGACCGGATTCTGATCACGCTTGATCTCGATTTTTCCAACATTCAGGCGTATCCGCCATCCAGATACCCGGGGATCGTGGTTTTGCGTCCGGATGATCAGTCCCACACAAAGGTTGCCGCCGCCTTGCGCAATCTGCTCATGTTGTTACCGAAGGAAACGCTTGCCGGAAAACTGTGGATTGTCGAAAGTCGGCGAATTCGCATCCGCGAATAGCGGGCAAACAATTGCCGGTTTTTCGCTTTCAAATATCGGATGAACAGGCGATGCACGAACAAAGCGGCACCGGATGGATCGGCGAAGCGTGACGCGAACAGTCAAAGCACCGGACGCGGCGGGCGGCGGCGGGCGTTGTTGAGCGTGGCGACGGAGAAACGGTTGCTGGCTCCATGGGCGGAGTTAATTGCAGCGGGAGGCAGCGGACGCGTGCTCGTGCCTGCGGTGCGGCAGGCGCTCGAAAGGAAACTCAAGCGGACGGTGTCGGTCTCGGTGGTTTACCGGTTGCTGGGACGGCATGGGTGGCGGAAAATAGTTCGTGCCGACAAAACAACTACAAATGGAAATGCGGACGGGATGTCCGCAGCGCAGCAGTCGAAAGTCGAAGGTCTAGTCTGCGCTTCGCGCTCTTCCAGGGATGCGCACGGAGCGCGCGGTGGTGACTTGCGACTTTCAGACTTTGAGACCTTTGACCGTGGTGCGGGCGGGACGCCCGCGCCACTCCCGGCGCCGACGCTCCGCGCCCTGGCGACGCTGGCCGGGGTGTCGCGGACGACGGTGTCGCTGGCCTTGCGCAACAAGCCGTCACTGCCGGTGGAAACGCGCGAGCGTATCCAGGAACTGGCGCGGCAGCACGGTTATCAACCGGACCCGGCGGTCGGGAAACTGATGGAAAAAATCCGCGAGCGGAGACGCAACCGGCAGCCGGATGTCATTGCGTATCTCACGGCATATCCGAGGCGCGAGATGTGGCGGGAACATCCGACGCTGCTCGACTATTTTACGGGCGCGTCAGCGCGGGCACGCGAATGTGGCTACCAGGTGGAGGAATTCTGGCTGGCCGAGCCGGGCATGACGGCGCGGCGGATGAGCGAAATCCTGCGCAACCGGGGGATCGATGGCGTCATCGCCGCACCGATGCCGGCGCCGGACGCCACGCTGGCGGAGTTTTGTTGGGACTATTTTTCAGCGGTGAGCCTGGGGTATTCTCTTGTCAGTCCCACGCTGTGCCGTTCGTGCAACCATCAGTTCCATGCGATGCAGTTGCTCATGCGCGAACTCCAGAAATCCGGCTATCGCGACATCGGTCTGGCCATGCGCGAGGACCATGACACACGCGTGAACCACAACTGGCAGGGAGGATATTTTGTCGGTAAAAACCTGATACCCGGCCATCGTGACATCCCTCTGTTGCTGACACCTCAATGGAGACGGGATGATTTTGCCCGCTGGCTCGACATGCACCATCCGGAGGCGGTGGTCACGACGGGAAGCGAGGTGCGGGAGTGGTTGCGGGAGCTGGGCATCCGCACGCCGCGCGAGCTGGGTTTCGCCCACGGCAACCTGGGGCCGGAGATGTTGCGGGCAAAGATGACGGGCATCGACCAGCACTCCGGGCAGGTGGGCGCCTCCGCTGTGGATTTGCTGCTTTCGCTGATGCGGACCAACGAGCGTGGCATCCCGCCAATCCCCCGGTTGCACATGGTCGAGGGAAGCTTCGTGGCGGGACGAACGACGCGCGGATGTTGAGGAGCGTGGAGGTTTTCAGAAAGAGCAGCGCAGCGGCGCGCCTCTCTCCCCACACTCGGACTGTGGTCCGCGTCATGGTGCGTGCCTGCTCGGAACGTGAAGGCTTCCCTGTTGGTGCGCACCCATACGGCGGAAGCGTCAATGGGGCAGGAAGAGAACCCGTATGCGAGCGGGTATCCTCTTCATCCCCGATCCGATTGTTTTGGCCTGTCAATCGGACGCGGGCGTCAGTCTGTAAACGTGCGGTTGCGGGCGGGCGGCGGCGCGGATTTGTTCGGCGAGAGCGCGGATACGGGTCTGCGTTGCGGCCTCCTGCGGCTTCACTTTCAGGTAACGTTGCACGATGCCGCGGTTGTAGTTGTCCATGCGGTTGTCGCTGCCGTTCCATTTTTCGACGAGAGCCTCAAGGCGGGCGCGGATGTCGTCGAAACCGACGGGATGGGCGATGTCGCGGAGGTGGAAGTGTTCGACCTGGGCGACGCCGCGGTCACCGTGCGCGACAAGGGCGCGCCATTGCATGACGAGTTCGAGCACGGCTGCGGCCTGCCGTGCCTGCGGGGTTTCGGGCAGGGGAGCGAGGTTGACGCCGGCGGCGAGTTCGGCGGCGGTCCAGGCGCGGATGGTCTGTTGGTCGATGGCCAGGGTGTAGTTGCCGGGAGCGAGACCGGCGACGACGAGGGTTTCGCGGTTGAGGTCGTCGGTGAAGGGGACGTAGCCAAGGGCGGGCGCGGCGTTTTTCTCGACGGGACAGGGGAGGGCGGCGGCGTTGACGGTGAAGGTGAGCGTGGCAGCGGAGTCGGCGGCGGTGGCGGTGGTGGTGCGGGTGAGGCCGGTGACGATGGCGTTGCGGACCCTGGTGACGCGGGGATGGGCGCCGGAAGCGTCGATGGTTATGTGCGAGACTTCGGCGGGGGCGCCCTGGCTTTGCAGGAAATAGTATGCCATGACGAAGTGCCCGGCCTGACGCGGATGGACGCGGTCGGGGCCAACAAGGGTAAACGCCGGATCGGCCTGCTGGAGCCTGGCGTTGAGCGCGGTCATGGGCTGGTGAATCTCGATGAGGCCGATCTTGCCACCGCTGGCGGCGGCGGTGTCGCGGGCGAATTGCGCGCAATCGGCGAGGGCAAGGCTGTTGACGCCGGGGAGGTTGGCCGCGGCCCGCTCGCCCTGCATGGTTTCGTCGTAGATGGAGGGGGAGAGGAGTTGCACGCGCGCGCCGTCGGCCTGGAGACGGGCGATGAGTTGTGTCATGTTTTTCCGATACGCAGCGAGGGCGTCGGCGCGGTGCCTGGCGACATCGGGGGCGGGTTCGGTGGAGCCGGGGGGGAGCGGGGCGTAGAGGTTTCGGTTCACGTCGTTCATGCCGAGCATGATGGTGGCGACGGTGGGTTTCTTGGGGAAAATGTCCCAGTCGTAGCGGCGGAGCGCGCCGGCGGCGGAGTCGCCGGAGATGCCGCAGTTGAAGATGTCGATGGCGCGACCGGGGAAGCGGGTGGCATAGAAGGCCGCGATCCAGGTGTGATAGTATCCGTTTTGCGTGACACTGTCGCCGGCGACGGCCCAGCGGTCGCCGTCGCGAAAGAGATCGGCGGTGGCGGCGTGGGCAGGAGGCGCGATGAAAACGAGGACGGAGAACAGCAGGGCGGAGACGGAGAGGTGGTGGCGCATGGCGGGGATGATCAGTAGCGGGCGGGCCACTCGGCGAGGAGATTTACGCGTCCGTCGAACCAGAGGATGGTGTGCTTGTTGCCGTGCGGAGGGATTTCAGGGAGGGCGTTGTACCAGCCGGTTTGCCCGGTGATGTAGGTGTAGGGGACAGTCCGGTCCACTTCGGCGAGAGCCCAGGTGCGGGAGGCTCCGCCCAGCGATTCGAGTTCGGGGTAGCGGAGGGGGCGTATGCCTTTGGTCTCGTCTTTGGGGTCAGTTGTATCGGGTTGCCCGAAGGCGCGCTTGTCGCCGTTGGGGGATTTTGCCGGTCCGGTTGTGCCGAGGTCGCATTGGGCGGCAAAGGTGCAAATCGTGGTGTCATTCGCGATGCCGCGCGAGGGGCAGTGCAGGAAGGGGACGAAGGGATGGAGGCTGCCGGGCATGGTCGCGGGGTCGGGAAGGCTGAGGTAGGTGGAGAGTCGCCAGGCGAGGGCGGTGTTCTCGGTTTTGCCATAGGTGTTCGTGATTTTCGCGTAAACGGGTCCGGGCAGTCGCTCCTTGTTGTCGTTCACGTAGGCGAGCATGGCGATGCCGACTTGACGGAGGTTTGAAATGCAGCGGACCTGATGCGCCTTTTTACGGACGCTGCCGATGGTTCCGAGGATGATGGCGGCAAGGATGCCGATGATGGCAATGACGGCGAGGAGTTCGATGAGCGTGAACGCACTGCCGCGCCGGAGGGGAGGGGAGGGATGGGCGAGAGGGGCGGGAGCGACGCGGAGGGCTTCATGTGAAGCCCTTGCCGGAGACAAAGTCTCCGGCAAGCAATGGGCTGTCGTGGCGGGGTGATTGGAGGATTTTTGCATGGCGGCGGATTTACGGGTTTGTATTCACGGAGTGGATACGGGCGGTGAGTTGGGCGCGGTAAAGGGAACGGGGCTCGAGGCCGGGGCGGTTGCTGCCTTCCATGTGGCCGGCGGGTTGGGGAAAATAGCCTTTGCTCTCCACATTGCCGGTGCAGCCGATGGCGTAGTTTTGCGCGGTGGGCGGTTTTTGGATGATGAGGCGGCGTCCGTCGGTGTCGCAGCGCCAGGCGACGGAATGGGCGGCGGCCCAGCCGTGTCCGGCGCCCCAACTGCCGCGATTGTAGAGGCCGAGAATGGCGGGGTTGCCGACGGGATTGCGCGTGGTGAGTCCGTCGAAGAGCAGGGCTTGCGGCCAACGGCGGTGGCCTTCGGAGGGCGCGGTGGAGGCGTCGTTGGTGCAGTCGAGAAAGACGATGCCGGAGTCGAGGGTGGTGCCGTTGCTGATGAAGGCGTGACGGGCGCGGGTGGCGTGGCAGTTCTCGAAAAGGACGAGCTGGGCCTGGAATACGCAGAAATTGTAGCGGCGGGCGCCGGTGACGCGGGAATGCGGTTCGAGGGCGCGGCAGTCGAGCGCGGTGCCGCGGGCGAAATCGGGGCCAAACTTGATGCCGGCGGCGACGAAGTGGAGCGCGGTGACATCGCGCGCCCAGCAGTCGAGGGCGCGCCGGAAAACGAGGGCGTCCCTGGCGTGGTCTTCGGATTGTTCACCGGCGGTTTCGATGTCGATGCGGAGGCGGGCGACGCCGATTTCGGTGAGGAGCGGCGCGGTGTCGTATTTGTAAACCGTGCTTTGGCCGAGAGCGCGGTCGAGGTGGTTGTAGACGGGGGCGTCGAGCGTGAGCGTGGGCTGTGCGGCGGTGTCGTCGCGACCGATGGCGGTGATGTGGCGGAGGTAGCGGATGGTCATCTCGGCCTCGCGCTCGCCGATCTGCCAGGCGGGATCGGTGTCGGTGCCGCCGCCTTCGACAGCCTGTATCCATGCTTCGGTTACCGGATGTTCGACGATAACGGTGTCTCCGGTGGAGAATGGGGCGGCGTCGGCGACGGCGAAGGTGCGCGAGCCGACGATGACTCGCGGCGTGACGATGCCGGTGCGGGTGCCGGGGACGGGGGTGCGGAATTTGTCGTGGCGGTCAACGCCTCCGGCAGTGAGCACGGGATTGGTATCGGTGCCGGTGCGACGGAGGAGGGTATCGTGCGCCGGATCGTCGCCCGAACCGGAGCCGAGCAGGACGATGCCGGAGTGGCGGATATGGACGATGGAGCGGAGTTCGTAGATGCCGGGAGCGAGGAGGAGCGCGCCGCGGCGTCCGGTGGCGGGGTCGATCGGGTAGCTGGAGAGCGCGTCGAGGGCGGCTTGCAGCCGGGCGGTGTTGTCGCCGGGGGCGGGTTCGAGTGTCGCCAGGACGGGGATGGTGGCGAGATCGGGAAGGGGGACGTCGGCTCCGCGGTAGCCGGCATGGCTGAAGTCGGGGATGCGATTGCCTTCGGCATCGGCGGTGTAACGGAGCGCGCCGGTGGCGGGGTCGTAATGGACGAGAGCGGATTGCCACGGCTGGACGGTGGTGGCTGCCGGCACCCGGGTGATGACACCGGCGGCAAAAAGGCCGGTAACAGCGAGGCAGGCAAGCAGGTGTCGGGGCAGGAGTATTTGCAAGATCATGACAGGATTTCCGGAGTGGAGCGAGTGGGGCGTGTGT
>JAISAX010000667.1 GCA_031266495.1 Opitutaceae bacterium | reverse complement strand
CTCATCGAACTGCTGACCGTCATCACCATTATTGGAATTCTGGCCGGCATCCTCATCCCCACGGTGTCCACGGTTCGCTACACTGCCAGGCAATCAAAGTCACTCAGCCAGCTACGAAGTGTCGGCCAGGCCACCTGGCTGTATGCGGGGGACAACAAGCAAAACTTCCCGACCTTATGGACCAACGGCGTGGCCCCCCTGTGGACGCATAAACTCTACAGTTATCTGGAACCGTATGCCACAGGATCAGGTTACTGGTGCAGCCCGACCCTGCTGGACCCGCTGCTGGAAGGGGAAAAACACAACAAGGATTACGGGGACTATGGTGCGAGCAACCTGATTTTCATGGAAGCAAACGCACTGTCCTCCAATGCGGTAAAAAACCCGGCCCATGTTGCGATGGTAATGACGGCCAGAAGCGGGAACAAAGTCTCTTACCAGGTTGTTGCACAAGGCTTCATCAACAATCCCGCCCGCACGGATAACATGCCTCATGCGCGAGCCAAGGGCAAGGTTCTGGCCGTGATGGTGGACGGGCATGTGCAGGCAATTGCGGAGTCGGTTTTCATTGAGCAGAGAGCCGCCTTCCTGAAGCCCGATCTCTGACCGGGAACCCGCCTGCGGGGTCGGGGAGAATCACCGGCAACCAGGCATCCGGCATCGGAGGATCCGCTCTCCCTGATCCCGAGGCACACTCAAAGAGCGGAGAGAGTCGTCAGTTCGGATGCAGCGCATACGGCTTCATCACAACCCATACCGCCGCCGGATTTCTCCCATGACTTGTTCGCCCGGAACCGGAGTCACCGCACCGCTCCGGATTTCTGCCAGACGCCGCTCCGCCTCGATTTCCCATGTCCGGGCCACATCCTCATCCGGCAAGGTTTGCGACAATCGTTGCTCATACCAGATCGCGAATTTTTCCTGTTCACCGGTTGGCAGGCGCTCCAACGCCGACTCAAGTTCCATAGCTGTGCTCATATCGGCAACCTGTCCCATGAATACAGCAAAGACAAACACCGCGTTCAGGCCATGCCCCGCCCTCCTTCACGCCGGCACGATCAACCTGAGCCCGACCGCTCGCAC
Organism: Opitutaceae bacterium; assembly: GCA_031266495.1. The sequence goes on along the minus strand of JAISAX010000667.1, from coordinate 1,917 downwards.
CAGGTTTTGCTGCTTCACATCAAAACTCACGAACTGCCGCATCTCCAGTTCCAGAGCGCTGGCCACATGGAGCACGTCCAGTGTCCGCGTTCCCAGCGTGCGGCTGTGGTCGCGACTGAGCTGACAGGCCCGGTTGAGCGTCGCCCGCCAGAGCAAGTCGGCCTGCCGGTACCGACCTTGCCGGAAATCGTCATCCAGCGCCGCCAGCGCACTCCCGAACGCCTGTTCATCCAGAAAACCGCGGTGCGCCGCGAGAGCCAGCGCATTGGTCAACTCTACTCGTCCGTGATGGGTTACCGCCAACGATCCGTCCACTCGCGCGCGCCAGGCAGCCATCACCCGCGATTGTGGCTCGTTGATGTAGAGCTTCAGAAGCGCGCTCTGATCAACGTAGGTTTTGTCAGCGGTCGCCACGATTGTCGTCGATCAGGGACTGCGCCTCGGCCGGGCCGATTGGCTGCGGCTGCCAGGTATTCAGACGCGCCCGGTAATCCACATGCGGGGGAGTCTTGACCTTCGGTGGCGTGTGCAAGACGAGGCGATACTTCGTCCGGCCATTTTCAGAAAGGAGCACCTCTCCATCTGTTTCCACAAGATGCCGTATTTTCGGAAAATGATTCCTCAGATCGCGTATGGTGGCAGTAGCAGGCATGAATCCGGATGGTGCGGGGCAGAGATGTACCCGGGCGTTCTGCTTCGCAAGCGAAGACTTCAGGGCGCATGGAGTGCCGTCAAAATGCCCTGCTGCCGGATCAACCGCGCAATTCGACCTCTACGTGACCGGTTCCAACGCCCGTCTGCTTTCCAGCGAACTGGCGACGCTGCTCACCGGACGCGCCTTCGAGATCAATGTGCTGCCCTTCTCGTTCCGCGAGTTTATCCAGACCTGGCCCGCCAGCGTTTCGCAGGAGCGCATGTTCAAGGATTACCTGCGGATGAGCGCCTTCCCGCAAGCCGTCAATCTCATGCACGTCAACCGTGAACTCGTTCCGCCCTACCTGCTGGAAATCTACAAAAGCATCCTGCAAAAAGACCACGAGGCACGGCGCGGCATCGTGTCCGGACGCGCCTTTCAGAACGTCGTCAACTTCACCGTGGATTCCATCGGCAGTCCGCTCTCGCCCAACAAAATCGCCGCCCGGCTGAAAGGCGAAAACCAGCCGGTTGACGGACGCACGGTCGAGGGCTACCTGACCATGCTGACGGACAGTTATCTGTTGTATCGAGCCGACCGCTACGACATCAAGGGGCGGCAACACCTCGCCACACAGGAAAAATATTATCTGGTGGATACCGGGTTGCGCCACGCCCTGCGCGGGAAAGAACTGCAAGGCGACTCCGGGCACCTGCTGGAAAACATCATCTATCTGGAACTGCGCCGCCGGGGGCATCAGGTATGGATTGGCAAGATCGGCGGCAGCGAAGTGGACTTCGTTGTCCGCGACAGGCAAGGCTACACCCGGTACATCCAGGTGGCCTGGACGGTGGCTGCGCCGGAAACCCTGCGCCGCGAACTCGCCCCCTTTGACAAAATCCCCGACCACAACGAGCGCATCCTCATCACCGCCGACTGGGAAACCGGTTCGCGCAACGGCGTCCGTCAAATCAACGCCATGGAATGGCTGCTCGACTTCGGCAACGGCAATGGCATCGGCAACGGCAACGGCAACCGTAACATCGGTTGACAACACGTTTGCCATCCCGCCCCGTGTCATTCCCTCTATCCGGTCAACCCGAGATCACACCGAATGCTGCGAGAAACCATAACACCAAACGGCTTGTCCCACCGCGCCCGCCCTGCCTTCCGTCTCACCCTCCTCCTCGCCGTCTCCCTCCTGCTCGCCTCCGGTTGCACCCGCTCCGCCCCGCCCGCCGCCGATATCACCATCGCCCCGCTCCCCATCGACGCCGAGGTTT
>JAISAX010000630.1 GCA_031266495.1 Opitutaceae bacterium | reverse complement strand
GTCTTTCATTTCAACTTCCCGATTATTCGGTTTGTCGCCTGCCTGGCCGGCCGCACACTCCCGCGTCAAACCCACCCATCCATGGCAAAACGCGACGACATCCACAAAGTCCTCATCATCGGTTCCGGTCCCATCGTGATCGGCCAGGCCTGCGAATTTGACTACTCCGGCACCCAGGCCTGCAAGGCCCTGCGCGCCTGCGGGTACCAGATCGTGCTGGTCAACTCCAACCCGGCCACGATCATGACCGACCCCGGCATGGCCGACGCCACCTACATCGAGCCGCTCAACGTCGCCCGCCTCGAGCAAATCATCGCCAGGGAACGCCCCGACGCCCTCCTCCCCAACCTCGGAGGCCAGACCGGCCTCAACCTCTCCTCCGAACTCGCCAAAAAAGGCATTCTGGGCAAATACGGCGTCGAAGTCATCGGCGTGAACCTCGACGCCATCGAACGAGGCGAAGACCGCGAAATCTTCAAGGAAACCATGCGCTCGCTCGGCATCGGCCTGCCCGACAGCCACATCATCCACACCATCGAGCAAGCCGAAGACGCCGCCGCCGCGCTCGGCTACCCCGTCGTCGTGCGCCCCGCCTACACCATGGGCGGCGCCGGCGGCGGCCTCGTTTACAACATCGACGAACTCCGCACCATCGTCGCCCGCGGTCTCTCGCTCTCGCTCACCACGCAATGCCTCATCGAACAATCCGTCCTCGGCTGGGAGGAACTCGAAATCGAAGTCGTGCGCGACGCCGCCGGCAAGATGGTCACCGTCTGCTTCATTGAAAACGTGGACGCCATCGGCGTGCACACCGGCGACTCCTTCTGCACCGCGCCCATGCTCACCATCCCCCCCGACGTGCAAAAACAACTACAAGACATCGCCTTCAAGGTCGTTGAAAGCATCGGCGTCATCGGCGGCACCAACGTCCAGTTTGCGCGCGACCCCGCCACCGGCCGCGTCGTCATCATCGAGATCAACCCCCGCACCTCGCGCTCCTCCGCCCTCGCCTCCAAAGCCACCGGCTTCCCCATCGCCCTCATCTCCGCGCAACTCGCCTCCGGCCTCCACCTCGCCGACATCCCCTACTGGCGCGACGGCACCCTCGACCACTACACCCCGTCCGGCGACTACGTCGTCGTGAAATTCGCCCGCTGGGCCTTTGAAAAATTCAAGGGAGCCGAGGACAAACTCGGCACCCAGATGAAAGCCGTCGGCGAAGTCATGAGCATTGGCAAAACCTACAAGGAAGCCTTCCAGAAAGCCATCCGCTCGCTCGAGAACGGTCGCACCGGCCTCGGCTTCGCGAAAAACTTCAACACACTCGCGAAAGACGAACTCCTCGCCCGCCTCCGCATCGCCACCAGCGAACGCCACTACCTCATGTACGAAGCGCTCCGCAAAGGCGCCACCACCGCCGAACTCCACGCCCTCACGCACGTGAAACCCTGGTTCATCGAACAAATGCGGGAACTCGTGCAACTGGAGGAAAAACTCCTCGCCCACCGCGGACGCCCCGCCGCCGACCTGCCCGACGACCTCCTCCGCCAGGCCAAGCACGACGGCTTCGCCGACAACTACCTCGCCAAAATCCTCGCCCTCCCCGAAGCCCGCATCCGCGCCCGCCGCGCCACCCTCGACCTCGTCGAAACCTGGGAAGCCGTGCCCGTATCCGGCGTGGAAAACGCCGCGTATTATTATTCCACCTACCACGCCGCCGCCACAGCAGCAGCAGCAGCCGCCGCCGATGCCGTCACCGACAACCCGAAAAAAATCATGATCCTCGGCGGCGGCCCCAACCGCATCGGCCAGGGCATCGAATTCGATTACTGCTGCTGCCACGCCGCCATGGCCCTGCGCGCCGCCGGCTACGAGACCATCATGGTCAACTGCAACCCCGAGACCGTATCCACCGATTACGACACCTCCGACAAACTCTACTTCGAACCCCTCACCGTCGAGGACGTCCTGCAAATCCACGCCAAGGAAAACCCCGCCGGCGTCATCGTGCAATTCGGCGGGCAGACCCCGCTCAACATCGCCCGCGAACTCGCCGCCAACGGCGTGCGCATCCTCGGCACCAGTATCGACACCATAGATACAGCCGAAGACCGCGACCTCTTCCGCCAGATGATGGCGCGCCTCGGCATCCCCATGCCCGAATCCGGCATGGCCTCCACCATCGACGAAGCCACCGCCATCGCCGCCCGCATCGGCTACCCCATCATGATCCGCCCCTCCTTCATCCTCGGCGGACGCGGCATGGAAGTCATTTACGACGAAGACATGCTCCGCGAATACGTAGCCCGCGCCATCGACGTCACGCCCGAACACCCCCTCCTCCTCGACCGCTTCCTCCAGTCCGCCCTCGAATGCGAGGCCGACGCCCTCGCCGACGGCAAGGACGTATTCATCCCCGCCGTCATGGAGCACATCGAACTCGCCGGCGTCCACTCCGGCGACAGCGCCTGCGTCATCCCGCCCGGCGCGATCCCCCGAAATCACCGCGCCACGAGCGACCCGTACACCCGCACAAGCGCCCGAGAGCGGAAAGTCGTCGGCCTGATGA
>JAISAX010000625.1 GCA_031266495.1 Opitutaceae bacterium | reverse complement strand
AACTTTTTTCGCGCATGATTTTCCTGCGTTACGGGGTGCAGGATGGACGTGACAAACGGTCGTCATGTGGCGCGGTGTGGTGTTATTGCGGTGTTGCAGGCTCGGCAGGCTCGACAGGCTCGACAGTAAAAACGCGGACGCTGCCAGACTTTTCGGGACGATGACAAGTCCGTATTTTCACGTATTCAGAAAGACCCCGGTAGAGCAGACCGCGCAGTGCTGACATCACTTCCGGTTGCACCCGCCGCGCAAATCCCTGGGTTTTCGTGTTTGCCGGACGCGGGAATTTGACGCCTCGTGTAAGGTTTTACTCAAAGGACCACATACCAGGACCACATCGCGATCATGCCCTCTTCTTCCGTCGAAAACATCGTCATTGCCGGCACCGGCTGCGCCGGACTCACCGCGGCCATCTACACCGGCCGGGCCAACCTCAATCCGCTCGTCATCGAAGGCACCCTGCCCGGCGGACAGCTCACCACGACCGGCGAAGTGGAAAATTTCCCCGGCTTCCCGGCCGGCATCGACGGGTACCAGCTCATGCAGAACCTGCGCGAACAGGCGCAACGTTTCGGCACCCGCTTCGAACAGGCGTTGGTCAACTCGGTCGATTTTTCCACGCAGCCGCTGAAGATCGTCTGCGACGACAGCCGCACGATCCTCACCCGGAGCGTGATCATCGCCACCGGCGCCTCTCCCCGCCTCACCGGCATCCCGGGCGAAAAGGAGCTCTTCGGTGGCAAGGGCGTAACCACCTGCGCGACGTGCGACGGCGCGTTTTACCGCAACATGGAGGTCGCGGTGATCGGCGGCGGCGACAGCGCGGCCGAGGAGGCGCTGTTTCTCACGCGTTTCGCCAGCAAGGTTTACCTCGTGCATCGCCGCAACGCCCTGCGCGCCTCGAAGATCATGGCCGACCGCGTGGTCGCCCATCCGAAAGTCGAAACCGTATGGGATCACGTGCCTGTCGCCGTGCGGGGGGTCGAGGCCGGGGCGGTGTCCGGGCTCACCGTGCGCCACGTCGGGACGGGCGCGGAGCGGACGTTGCCGGTCAAGGGCATTTTTGTCGCCATCGGACACCGGCCGAACACCGCGCCGTTTGCCGGTGCCGGTGCCGGTGGTGGTGGTGGTGGTGGTCTTCTTGACGTGGACGGGAACGGTTATTTCGTCCCGGCGGCGGGTTCACAGGTGCGCACTCGCGTGCCGGGCGTGTACGTGGCCGGCGATTGTGCCGACCCGGTTTATCGTCAGGCGATCACGGCAGCGGGCATGGGCTGCCAGGCCGCCATCGAGGCCGGGCGCTGGCTGGCCGAACACGCCGGGTAGCCGACACATCACGCCGTCGTGCCGAGTTGCAGGCGGCGGGTGAGGCGGTGGTTTTCGGCGATCGAAATCACGCCCTGTTGTACCTTTCGCCAGCCCTGTTCGCGGAGGGGCTTCCAGCCCTGCTTGCGGGCGAGGTCGCGCAGGGCCACCGTTTTCAGGCTGGCCGTGGAGAGGAGATCCACGACCTCGTCCGTCATGATGAAGATCTCGTAGATCGCCACGCGGCCGCGTTCGCCGGTGCCGCGGCATTCGGGGCAGCCGGCGCCGCGCCAGGCGCGCACGGCTTCCGGCGCGATGCCGAGCGAGGCGGCCATCTCGGCGCGTGTGGCCGGGTCGATCGTCGCCTCGTCCGGCCGCGAGCAGTGCGGGCACACGCGGCGGGCGAGGCGTTGCGCGATGCTGCACGCGAGCGAGGCGCCGATCACCCAGGGCTCCACGCCCATGTCCACGAGGCGCGTCAGGGCGCTGACGCTGTCGTTGGTGTGGAGCGTGGAAAAGACGAGGTGCCCGGTCTGCGCGGAGTGCATGGCGACGTCGGCCGTCTCCTTGTCGCGAATCTCGCCGATGAGGATGATGTCGGGGTCGTGGCGGAGGACGGAGCGCAGGCCGGCGGCGAAATCGAGACCGAGTTCCTCGCGGGTCTGGATTTGCGAGACGCCGTCGAGCGTGTATTCGACGGGGTTTTCGATGGTGATGATCTTGCGCAGGCCGTCGCGCGCGGCGGAGAGCAGGGCGTAGAGGGTGGTCGTCTTGCCGCTGCCGGTCGGGCCGGTGAGGAGGGCGAGGCCCTGCGGGAGGCGCGAGAGGTTTTCCAGTACGGCGCCTTGTTCGGGCTCCATGCCGAGGCGCGAGAGGTTTTCAACAAGGAGGTTGTCGCGGCTGAGGACGCGCAGGCAGATGGATTCGCCGTGCGTGGTGGGGATGATCGAGACGCGCAGGTCGTACTGGCGGTCGCCGCGCCGCATGGCGATGCGTCCGTCGTGCGCGATGCGGCGTTCGGTGATGTTGAGGTCGGCCATGACCTTGAGCCGCGAGACGAGCGCGAGGTAGTGCGGGCGCAGGCCTTCGGGGATGGGGATGTCCTGCAGGAGGCCGTCGATCCGGTAGCGGAGTTTTACGGCGTTGCCGAAGGGTTCGAGGTGGATGTCGGTCGCTTCGAGGCGGAGCGCTTCGGAGAGGATCTGGTCAACAAAATGGATGATCGAGGGGTCGGCGCTGGCATCGGCGTCCTTGTCCTGCACGTCGAAAACGATCTGGTCGGCGGGATCGGCGGCGCCCTGCTGTTGCGAGAGCATCTGGATGGTGTCGGCGCCGAGTCCGTAGTGGCGCTTCACGTAGTCGCGCATGGCGGCGGGGCCGCAGAGGACGGCGCGGATGCGCAGGCCGAGGAGCAGGCGGAGCTTCCCGAGGTCGGTGCTGGTGGGCGGCTCGGCGAAGGCGGCCACGAGAAGCCCGTCCTGGAGCGACACGGGGGCGAGCCGGTGGGTGAGCACGATGCGGACGGGCACCTGGGCGACGAGTTCGCGTGCCGCGGTGACTTCGGCGAGGTCGATAAAATCGAGACCGTGCGCCTCGGCGGCGGCGTCATAGGCGTCGCGCTCGGTGGCGAACCCGAGATCGACAACGGAGCGGTGCAGCGGGATCTGCTGGAGCTGGCTGCGGCGACGGGCGAGGTCGAGTTTGCGCTGGTCGATGATACCGCGCCGGAGCAGCACGGCGGCTTCCTGTTCGATGAGATTCATAAAAAGTGAGAAGTAAGAAGTGAGAAGTGAGAATTTCAAACCCAGGCATCCTCCCCCCCCGTCACATTCCACCAGCCGACACATTCCCCCAGCCGAAACGACGGCGAAGCCGCCCTTTCTCACTTCTCACTTCTCACTTCTCACTTTTCACTTCTCACTTTTCACTTCAACCGGCACGGGAAGGGTGGTCGTTTTGTTGAAGGCGACTTTTGTCGTCTGGCCGTCGCGCTCGAAACGGGCTTCGCCGGAGTCGAAGTCGCCCAACGTCCAGGCGCCGGTGACGGTTTCGCCCGGGCGGCGCTGCACGAGCTTGTCCTCGACGACGAGCCAGGCGATGCGGCTGCCGTCGGGAAATGCGGCCATGCCGCGGTAGGCGACGGACACCTGACGATCCTTGGGAGGCGGCGGCTTGGGCGGAGGAGGCGGAGGAGGAGGAGGCGGCGGCGGCGGTTTTTCGGGCGGCTTGGGCGGCGCGGGCGGCGGCTTGAAAAAATCGGTCTCGAACAACCCCTGACCGTTTCCGGGCGCGGCCGGCGTCTGGTGAAAAAAGGCCAGCGTCTCGCGATCGGTCGCGCTCAGCTTGCTCGCGGGACGCGGCGCGGTGGCGACCGGCAGCGAGTCGAGCGGCGCGCTCGTGCCGCTCGTGAAAAAAAACAACACGCCTCCGGCCAGCAACGCACCCAGCGTGCTGGCGGCGATAACAAGATGGCGTTGGGCGGTGGGCATTTTTCGGAAGAAGGAAGACAGGAGGCGGGCGAGGGGATCAGGTTTCGGTTTTTCCGGAAAGCAGGCCGGCAACGACGACGGTGGCCGAGGCTTCGTCGGAGGCGGCAGTGCCTTCCTTGCGCAGCACGAGGTGCTCGATGAGGACGCGCCGGTCGCTCGCCGGGACGGCGACGGCTTTGTCATCCCCGGTTGCCCCGGTGGCGGCGGCGGCGGCGGCGGGGGGGGGGGGGGGGGGTT
>JAISAX010000622.1 GCA_031266495.1 Opitutaceae bacterium | reverse complement strand
CCGCTCCCGGCCGAACCCCATCCCGGACGCCTGCTGCTCAAACCCGTGAGCATCCCCCACCATCCCGTCGCCAACGAATTCCGCTAACCCCCCCCCCCCCCCCCCCCGGCCCCTGCACACACCACCACGCAACCCCGATCCCGATGCGTATCTCCCGCCACACCTCCCGCCGAATCCTCCCGTTCCTCCTCCTGGCACTCGCCAACCCGGCGCCGCTCACACACGCCAAAGTCACCCTCGCCCCCCTGTTCCAGGACCGCGCCGTCCTGCAACGCGACACACCGCTCCCCGTATGGGGGACGGCCGATCCCGGCGAAAAAGTCACCCTCACCTACACCTCGCCCACGCTCGTCCGCACCGCCACCGCCACGGCCACCGACGACGGACGCTGGCAAACGACACTCGCCCCCCTCCCGGCGGAATCCGCCTCCGCCACCCTCACCGCCGAAGGCACGAACAAACTCGCGCGCACCGACATCCTCGTTGGCGACGTCTGGCTCGCCTCCGGCCAGTCCAACATGGAATGGGCGCTCGGCTGGGGAACCCGCGTCCTCAACGCCAGGGACGAAATCGCCGCCGCCAACTCCCCCCACATCCGCCAGTTCAAAATCAAAAACGTCGTAGCCGACGCGCCCCGCGACACGCTCCCCGGCGAATGGCGACCCGGCATCCCCCGGAGCATGGTCAACTACAGCGCAGTCGCCTGGTTTTTCGCCCGCGAACTCCATCAAAAACTCGGCATCCCCATCGGCATCATCAACAGCACCTGGGGTGGTTCGCAAATCGAGTCCTGGATACCCGCCGCCGCCCTCGCCTCCGACCCCTCCGCCCCCGCTGTCCGGAAACGCTGGGACGACATGCTCGCCGCGTATCCGGAAAAAATGACGCGCTATGAAGAAGCCAAAGCCGGATGGGACGCCGCCAAAGCCGCCGCCAGTGCCGCCGGGCAACCCTTCACCAAACAACCCCCCTTCAAGCCCAACGGACCCGGCAGCCTGCACACCCCCTCCGGCCTCTACAACGCGATGATCCACCCGCTCGTCCCCGGAGCGCTGCGCGGGATCATCTGGTATCAAGGCGAGTCCAACTCCGGACGCCCCGGCGAATACCGCACCCTCTTCCCCACGCTCATTCGAGGCTGGCGCGCCGCCTTTGCGCAAGGCGACCTCCCCTTTTATTGGGTACAACTCGCCAACTACGCCGGCAACGGCGCGCAAAAAACCGACTGGGCCGAACTCCGCGAGGCACAATCGTCCGCGCTCGTCCTGCCTGCCACCGGCCAGGCCATCGCCATCGACATCGGCGAATCCGGCAACGTCCACCCCGCCAACAAACAGGAAGCCGGCCGCCGCCTCGCGCTCCTCGCACTCGCCCGCGCCTACGGCCAGACCGACGTCATTGATTCCGGCCCCACGTTTGTGCGCGCCGATTTCCAGCCCGACGATTCCGTGAGAATCCATTTTTCAAATACACACGGAGGACTCGTCAGCGCCACCGCTCCCGCGCCCGGAGCAGCATCCGGAGCCGGAGCTGCCGCCGCTGCCGGAGCCGCAACCATCGGCGGATTCGAGTTGGCCAGAGCCGACCGCGTTTTTTGTCCCGCCGACGAAACCCGGATTGATGGCGACGCGGTGATTGTCCGTTCGACGAAGATCACCCGGCCCGAGGCAGTCCGTTACGCCTGGCGCAACGATCCCAAACCCTCTCCTGCGCTGGCCAATGGAGCCGGCCTTCCGGCTGCTCCATTCCGGACCGATTCCTGGCAGTAGTCCGGGGACCCTGCCCGTGTTTCCGGAGTGGCACGGGCATCTTGCCCGTGGACGGCGAAGCCGCCGGATCTAAGTGGCACAGGCTCTCCAGCCCGTGTTCCGGTGGCTGGTGCCGAGGGGGGGGCTGGTGGGCGGCGCTTCGCGCCGTCCACGGGGTGGAGAGCCTGTGCCACTCCGGAACCTGTCCCCTTTCTGGAATACGCCTGCCCGGAACCTTGTTCAGATTTTCCCCTTGGTCGAGGGGAGCTGGCCGGCGGTGCGCGGGTCGAACTGCGTGGCCACGTCGAGCGCGCGGGCCAGGCACTTGAAAATCGCCTCGGCGATGTGGTGCGGCTCCTCGCCGTATTCGATTTTCACATGCAGATTGCAGCCGAGCGCGTTGCTGAAGGCGCGGCAAAATTCCTTCACGAGGATGAGGTTGAAATCGCGCACGAACATCGTCGGCGCCTCCACGTGGTAAACCAGGTGCGGTCGCCCCCCGATGTCCACGGCCACACGCGCCAGCGTCTCGTCCATCGGCAGGAGGTAAAATCCGTAACGCCGGATGCCGAGCTTTTCGCCGAGCGCTTGCCTGATGGCGTCGCCGAGCACGAGGCCGACGTCCTCGACGGTGTGGTGATAATCGACCTCCACGTCGCCCTTGCAGGTCACGTCGAGATCGAAGAGGCCGTGCCTGGCGAAGAGCGTGAGCATGTGGTCGAAGAACGGCACGCCGGTGGCGATACGCGAAGCGCCCGCGCCGTCGAGGACGAGCGTGAGGCGGATGTCGGTCTCGGACGTCTTGCGGGCTAGCCAAGCGAGAGAAGAAAGATATTATGTTTGTAGGCATTGATGAGAAGAGCTTTCGGCGTGGTCAGAGTTATATTTCATTAATGTTCGATATAAAGGGATCAAGAGTGCTTGATGTTGTTGAGGGTAGAGATACGCAAGCCGTTGTGAAATTGTGGAAAACGCTTGAGGAAGAAGAAATCAAGAATATAAAG
>JAISAX010000604.1 GCA_031266495.1 Opitutaceae bacterium | reverse complement strand
GACATGAATGTATCCACAAGCATCCTACAACGACGGACTACTTGCCACGCCGCTCCCGCCTTCACGCTGGTCGAACTGCTCACCGTGATTGCCATCATCGGCATTCTGGCGGCGATCATCATACCTGTTGTCGGCAAAGTCCGTCAGTCCGCGAAAGCCGCCACCTGCCTCAGCAACCTGCGACAGATGGGCGTCGCCATCGCGGCCTACCGCGTTGACAACAAAGGTTTCCCGCCCGCGCCGATCGAAAAATTCAGATCTGACAGTCACGAAAACCGTACCGTCTGGGAAGGCACGCCGCCCGGCGGCTACGGAGCCATCGGCCTCGGCCTTCTGCAATACGACGGCTACCTCGGCTCGAACCTTGCGGGCAAAGGAGTCGCCGATGCGCGCCGCTCGCCGATCTTTCGTTGTCCGGGACGCGCTGCGGGCGAGAGCAAACTGGACAAAAAAGCCGACGGCACCTGGGTTACCACCAACTGGATTGATTACGTGTATCTGTTGCAGGATGACCGCTACCGCACCGACCTCGACAACGGCATGGCTGTTGCAGCGGACGTGCATGGCGGCAACCAACAAAACGCCGGAGAAGGCGGCACAAAACGCGGTTTTCATGGCGGTGATTTTGCGAATGTCCTGCGTGTTGACGGTTCGGTACACCGGGTAACCTACTCCATTTATTCCAATCCGAATCGCCAGGCCTCCTCTTTCGACCGCCGCGAACCGCCGCAATAGAACAAACACCCGATGCTACGCGGACGTCTTTCGTAGGGGCGTCGCTTGCGACGCCCGCGAATGCCTCCACCAGACAACAAACGCCATCACGCCTCCGGACACCCTTTTTTCCCGCCATGAAACCTGCAATCACTGCAACCACCGCAACCACCTCCCTCCTTGTATTTCTCCTGTGCGCCCCGCTCGCGCTCCTGCGTGCCCCGCTGCTTGCTGCCGCCGACCAGGCCGCGCTCGACGGCAGCGACGAACACACGCGCATCTGGCAAAAAGAAATCTCGCGGATGAGCGCTGCCGACCTCGAAGCCGAAATCGCCACGCTCCACGCCGCCAACACCGGACGCCTCCGCGCCCTCGAAAATCGCGTCGCCCCTCCCGCCCCCTCCCCCTCCGCCCCGCGTATCCATGCTGACGATTCCGTGCTGCACTCCGCACTCGCGATTGCCCGCCGCTATAACGCTCGCGTCGCCACGCGCGGACCCGACGGCAAACAAGGGATCTACAACATCAAGGTCGGCGACATCGAAGCCGTCCGCTGGACACTTCTCCAGGCCCGCGAAATCGCCAACGTTCTTGCCGCCGCCGAAAAACATCTTGACGCCCTCGCCGACGGACGACTCGCCCCGTATCGCCAACCCGCGCTCGCCGGCGCGTCCCTCAAAATCACGCCCGACGGCTTCCGCGCCGTCACCCGAACGAGTGGCAAAACAGAAAGCACCCCCGTCATTCCCGGCGGATACGGACATTTCTACAACGTGGTGGAGGACGGCGAATTTTTGCGCGAAACCGGCACGCGCCTCATCCAGCAAGAACGCGGCCCGAACGCGCAATTCCCGAACGGCGCGGCGGCTGGCGCGCAACAAATCCTGGACACCCTTTCCCGCGCCCGCGCCACCGACGGCTGGTTCGTGGACTTTCTCCTCTCGCCGCACTACATGCCCAAAAACCTCTATGCAAAACACCCGGACCTCGCGAACAGCGGCAACAGCGGTTTTCTCGGCTACAACATCGACCACCCCGTCGCCCGCGACGTCATTGAAAAATGGATTCGCGACGTCGTCCCGCTCGCCATCAACGCCGGACGCGGCGGCGATGCCGGTTCCGGCGACAACTCCGGCGGCAACGAAAGCGGCGCCGCCGCGCGAACCGACGCCGCCCCCACCTCGCTCTTCGCCTTCTGCCTGAGCAACGAACCCGGCTACTCCGACAGCGGGCGCGACCCGCAAAGCCTCCCGCTCTGGCGCCAGTTCCTGCGCGAAAAGCACCAGACCCTCGCCGCGCTCAACGCCGCCCACCGCGCCCGCCACGCCTCCTTCGACGACGTGCCCGTGCCCCCGTATTCAAAATATCCGGACGCCTCCGACCCCGCCGCGCTCGCCGCCTTTTACGACTGGACCCGCTTCAACAACCGGCACTTCGCCGACTGGCACCGCTGGATGGGCGACCTCGTCAAGGAAGCCGCCGCGACCGTCACCCCCCCCCTCCCCCCCCCCGCCATTCACGTAAAAATAATGCCCGACGTCCTTGACGCCCGCCCGCCCGCGCAACGCACGCACGGCGGCATCCTGTCGCGCGGCGTTGACCCCGAACTCCTCACCGAATTCACCGACATCGCCGGCTGCGACTCCTGGTCCTTCGTCAGCCCCCGCGACCCCGACTGGCACTACACCTGGCTCGGGACGCACCTCTTTTACGACCTCCTGCACTCGTTCAACAACCGCCCCGTTTTCGACTCCGAGATGCACGTCATCGTTGACCGCCACCCCGCCGAACACATCCCCGCCACGCAAACCTACACCGCGCACTGGCAAGGCGCGCTTCACCACCGCACCGCATGGACGACCTGGAAATGGGGCGAACCGGGTGGCCATACCGCGCTCGGCAGCATCTATCTGCGTCCCGCCAACCTCTTCGCCGCCGCCAAAGCCACGCACGATCTCAACCGCCTCGCCGCCGAAGTCGAAGCCCTCAACGCCGCTCCCGCCCGCGTCGCCATCCTCTATTCGCCAACCTCGCTGTATTGGCAATCCGACTACCCCGTAGAACTGCGCCGCCTCTACACGCGCCTCACCCTGCTCGGCCACAAAATCACCTTTGTCAGCGAACGCCAGCTCGCCGCCGGAAAAGAAAAAATCCCCCCCGCCGTCGAAGTCCTCTTCCTGCCACGCGCCACGCACACCACGCCCGCCGCCCGCGCCGCGCTCGCCAACCTTGCCACTTCCTCCGCCAACGCCGCCACCGCCAACGCCGCCGCCACCAACGCCATCACCATCGCGAGCATCGGCGACGACAACCTGCGCCACGACGAATACAACCGCGACTTCTCTGACACCGCCACCGACACCGCCGCGTCCGCCCTCGCGAAAATCCGCCCCGCCGCCATTTTGACAAAAAAGCGGATCGCCGAAAAACCCGCCGGTTTTGAAACGCCCGCCATCCGTGCCGCTGATCTGGATACACTCGCCGCTTTCCTTGCGCGAAACATGCGCTCGCCGCAACCCGCCGCGCTGCTCGACACCGTCGCGTCTGCCCGCGCTTACGGCATCGAATACCGCGACCTCCGTCTGACCGCGCCCGACGGCTCGCAACGCCGCCTTCTCCCCCTGACCAATCTCTCGCGCAAAACCCTCCGCGTCCGCCTCGACCTCCCCCCGGAAAACTCCACCGCCCCCATCACCGATCTCATCAGCGGACAGCCCGTTGACACGCGTGGCGGCTTCGACTTGCATCCCCTGACGCCACTCCTGCTCGAAATCCGCGCCCGCGACCAGATTTCGCAGCCAGCAAAAAACCAGACGAACAAATGAAAAAAATCTTGCCGGAAGTCATCGCCGCGCTGGACGCCCATATCGACGCCGCGCTCCGGCGGCAAATCACCGACCCCGGCCACCCGCAAACCGGCGGCCTTCTCCCTCCCCCCCATGTCCGCTCGCAAATGCCCCTTGACCTCGCCGACCAGGGCGCGACCGCGCGCCTCGCGGTGTCATGTGCATGGCACTACATCGCCTCGCGCCGCGCCGTCGCGAACCTCGCCCCGCGCCCCGGACTCCTCCCGCGGGCCATTGCCGCGATGGATTTTCTGCTGCGCAGCCGGCGCGAAAGCGGCCTGATCGACCTGCAAAATTGCAACCACGACTCCGCCCCCGACACCGCCTTTGCCGTCCAGCAACTCGTATCCGTGCTATCCGTACCGGACGACGAATGGCGACGCGAAGACCCCGCGTGGGACGCGCTCCGCGATCGCATCGAAACCTTCGCCAGGCAGGCGGTGAACGGACTCGCCACAGGCGGCTTCCACACCCCCAACCACCGCTGGGTCATCTCCTCCGCGCTCGCGCTCACACTGCGTTTCGTACCCGGCCTCGACGCAGCAGCAGCAGCGAACGCCGCCGCCACCATCAACGCCTTCCTCGCCGAGACCATCGACATCGACGCCGAAGGCGCATTCATCGAACGCAGCGTCGGCATTTATGACGCCGTGTGCGACCTCTCCCTGCTGTTCCTTGAACAACTGTGGCCCTCCGCGAACGCCGCCGGCGCGGGCCAAGCCGCCGCCGCCAACCTCCGTTTCAACCTTCACCTGCTCGACAGCGACGGCACTGCCGAGACCGGCCTGTCACGACGCCAGGACTACGGAACGCGCACCATCCCCCTGAAACTTGCCGCCTGTTACCTGCTCGCCACGCGCCTGGACAACGCACTCGTCAGCGACGACGACAAAACGCAATTCGCCCAAACCGCCCGCTTCCTCTGGGACCGCGCCTCGAAAACCAGACACCTGCCGGAATCCGAAACCCTGAACTGGC
>JAISAX010000633.1 GCA_031266495.1 Opitutaceae bacterium | reverse complement strand
CGCTGGGGGGCGGGGGCGCGGGCCCCGGCCCGGCGTGGCGTGGGGCGGGGGCGGGGGCTGGGGGGGGTGGGGGGGGGGGGGGGGGGGGGGGGGGGCGGCCCCCCCCCCCCGCGGACCATCCGTGCAGTAATGCCGTGGAGCGGGCGTCTCGCCCGTTCCGGGTGTAGTGGCGGAAGTGCGACATGGAGGCGGTGCTTCGCGCCGCCTCCGCCGATCACAGTCCGCCCATGTCCACCCACGGGCTGGGCTCGGGAGCGGGGGCTGGTTCGGGCCAGAGGATCATGCCGGCGGCAATCGTCGCGTTGGTGAACTCGTCCACGAGCACGAAACTGCCCGTGGTGCGATTGCGCCGGTATGAGTCCACCATCAACGGCTGCGCCACGCGCAGACGGATACGGCCGATGTCGTTCATGCCGATCGTCAGGTCGTCCTCCACCTTGTGCAGGGTGTTGATGTTGACCTTGTAGAGCACCGCCTTGACCACCGCCTTCGCCTCGCGCGTCGTGTGCCGCACGATGTACTTGCCACCGGGCTGGAGTCTTGTTGGGGAAAACCAGCAGATCATCGCCTCGACATCCTGCGTCACGTGCGGCTGGTTGGCCGGCTTCGCAAAGAGGTCGCCGCGCGAGGAATCGATCTCGCGGTCGAGCGTGATCGTGACCGACATCGGCGCGAAGGCCTCGGGGATTTCGCCGTCGGGCCCGTGGACGGATTTGATCTTCGCCGGGAGCCCCGACGGGAGTGCGACGATCTCGTCGCCGGGCCGAAACACGCCGCCGGCCACGCGCCCGGCAAAGCCGCGGAAATCGTGGTACGCGTCGGTGTGCGGGCGGATCACCGTCTGGATCGGGAAGCGTGGATCGACATGGTTGAGGTCGCTGCCGATGTAGACGTTTTCCAGCGTGTGCAGGAGCGGTGCGCCGGCATACCAGGGCGTGTTCGCGGAGCGCTCCACGACGTTGTCGCCGTGCAGCGCCGAGATCGGGATGAACTGGATATCGGGAATCGCCAGGCGCGAGGAAAACTCCTTGTAGGCGGCGACGATCTCATCGAAACGGGCCTCGCTCCAGTCCACGAGATCCATCTTGTTGACCGCGACGACGACGTGCGGGATGCCGAGGAGCGAGGCGATGAAAGAGTGGCGGCAGGTCTGCTCGATGACGCCCTTGCGCGCATCAATGAGGATGATGGCGAGGTTGGCGGTAGAGGCGCCGGTCACCATGTTGCGCGTGTACTGGATGTGGCCGGGCGTGTCGGCGATGATGAACTTGCGTTTGGGCGTGGCGAAGTAGCGGTAGGCCACGTCGATCGTGATGCCCTGCTCGCGCTCGGCGCGGAGGCCGTCGGTCAGGAGCGAAAGGTTGAGGTGCTCCTCGCCGCGCTGCTCGGTGACGCGTTCGAGATTTTCGAGGGTGTCCTCGAAGATGGATTTGGAATCGTAGAGGAGGCGGCCGATCAGGGTCGATTTGCCGTCATCCACGCTGCCCGCCGTGGTGAAACGGAGCAGATCCATGGAGAGGTAGTGCTGGTCGGAATGGACGGGAGAGGGTGAAGAGAGTGTAGGCATGAAAAATCGGATACAAATTTAGTGACCACAAAAAACACAAAAACTCGCCGCGTATAAAGTCCGCCATCACGCTTATAAGCGCGCGAAAGGCGCTCGCCGGGCAGAAAGATTTTTCGTGTTTTTTGTGGCCACTCGTAAATTGGCTGATGGTGAAACGGGAGGAGGGCGGGAGTGACTCAGAAATAGCCCGCTTTCTTGCGGTCTTCCATGGCACTTTCGGAGCGTTTGTCGTCGGCGCGGGTGCCGCGTTCGGTGACGCGGGCGGAAGCGACTTCCTGGATGATCTCGGCGAGGTCGGCCGCGGTGGATTCCACGGCGCCGGTGCAGGTGGCGTCGCCCACGGTGCGGAAACGCACGGTGCGCTCGGTGAAGCTCTCGCAGGGCAACAGGTTGATGAAGGGCGTATCCGCCAGGAGCGTACCGCCGCGGTTCACGACCCGGCGGCGGTGCGCGAAATAGATCGACGGGATGCGAAGATTTTCACGGGCAATGTATTGCCAGACGTCCATCTCCGTCCAGTTAGAGAGCGGAAAAACGCGGAAGTGTTCGCCGACCTGCTTGCGGCCGTTGAAAAGGTTCCAGAGTTCGGGACGCTGGTTTTTCGGATCCCATTCGCCGAATTCGTTGCGATGGGAAAAGAAGCGCTCCTTGGCGCGGGCCTTTTCCTCGTCACGGCGCGCACCGCCGAGGCAGGCGTCGAATTTGAACTCCTCAATGGTTTCGAGCAGCGTGACGGTCTGGAGTCCGTTGCGCGAAGGGTTGGGGCCTTTCTCCTCAACCGCGGCGCCGGACTTGATGGAATCTTCCACATAGCGGACGACGAGACGGCCGCCGGTGTCCTTCGCCAGCCAGTCGCGGAATCCGATCGTCTCGACGAAATTGTGGCCGGTGTCGATATGGACGAGCGGGAACGGAAAGCGCGCGGGGGCGAAGGCTTTTTGCGCGAGGCGCACCATGACGATGGAGTCCTTGCCTCCGGAAAAGAGGAGCGCGGGCCGCTCGAACTGGGCGGCGACTTCGCGCATCACGAAGATCGCTTCATGTTCGAGCTGGGCGAGGTGGGTGAGGTTGTAGGACGAAAATCCGGAGGCGTGAGCGGTCGCCGGCGCGGCGGCCGGCGGGTTGGCGGTGGGTGTGCCTGAGCGGGCGGAAGAGGAGAGGGATTTGGTGGATACGGGTGCCGAAGCGGTAGCGGTCATGTGGTTCTTGTCGATCAATGTCGTGAAGTGGATACGGAAACAGCCGAGAGAGAGGGCGAAAAAAGCGCGGGCGCGGAGGTACCGATAAACCGGATACGCGGGAGCAGGGTGTCGAGGAGACGTTGCAGGCAGGCCTCGGGCGAAGCGGCCTCGGTGTCGATGACGAGGGCAGGCACGTCGGCGCCGGGCGCGATGGACGCAGGCTCCGGCGGCTCGAACGTCGAGTCGCGTCCGGTAAATTGCCCGACTCCGCCGGCGGCGGCCTTGGCATAGAGGCCCTTCGGATCGCGACGGGCGCAGGTTCCGAACGAAGCCTTCACGTAAACGTCGAGAAGATCGTCAGGCCCGATGATTTCGCGAACACGGGCGCGATTTTCCCTGAGCGGCGTGATGAACGAGCAGATCGTGACGATGCCCGCCTGCACGAAGAGCTTCGCCACTTCGGCGACACGCCGGAGATTCTCCGTCCGGTCGGCGTCGCTGAAACCGAGCCCGCGGTTGAGGCCGGTGCGGACGTTATCGCCATCGAGCAGGTGGGTGACAAAACCGGCGGCGAAGAGGCTCCGTTCCAATGCGATGGCGAGGGTGCTCTTGCCCGAGCCGGAGAGCCCGTAGAGCCAGATCACCCGTGCATGCTGCCGAAATCGGGCCTCCTTTTCCGCGCGCGGCAGGACGCGATCGAACACCGGATAAAGATTGGCGGCGGCAGCGACTGCGGAGTCGGCACTGTTGGCGGAAAAACTCATTTGTTTAGTGAGTTCATAAACATTAGGAACTTAATCGTCCTCGCAAGCTCAAAATACCCCCGAAAAAAGGGGAATTAGATTAGTTTTTGATTCTTAAAGGGATAAAAATTTTCGAATCCCGATACACCTAAAACAGGACAATCCTGCAGGCCGGATGCGGGTGAGATCGCTGTCCGAGGCACGTGTTGTGCCAACGTCCCGAAAATTCCGGATTTTTACACAAAGGCCGCGAAGCGCGCAAAGGATTGCTGATTCTCTTCTTCGTGATCTTTGCGACTTTCGTATAAAATCCATAACATCCGGGGACACCGGCGTTACGGATCACTGCAGGCGCAGCGGCAGGGCGCGGTAGCGGCCGGCCTGGGTGTCGAGGAGGGCGGAGGTCGGCTGGCGTTCCTTGAGGTCGTAACCGGTGTTGATGGTCGCGGAGGGCGCGAAGGCACCGATCACCACACAGTAGTCGTTGTTGACCATCACGCCGAGGAGTTCGCCCGTCTTGCTGAGCACGAGGTCGCCGCGGTTGGGTGAAAAATCCCCGAAGACACGACGGAAAAATTTGTTTTCCACTTTCACGTAACCGGGCGTGGCAGGGTCGAGCTTGAAGGGGAGTTCGCCGTAGCCAGCGCCGCCGTTGCTGATGAGAACCGCTTCGGGGAAGCGGTAGGGATCGAGCGCGGTCTTGTAGGTCTTCACCCCGAAGGCGGAAAGCTGCTCCGGCGTCACGGGGACGGCGATGAGACGCGGGTCGAGTTTCAGAAAATGCAGCGCCGGGATCGTCTGGCGCGCGCCGCCTTTCGGGGGCGTGTAGGTGGCGGTGATCTGCTCCCAGTCGGCGCCGCTTTCGCGCACGCTGAACGGGGTGTCGTCGATGTGCAGGAGCGCGTAAGTCGTGGCGCCGTCGTTGACGAAAATCGTGCGGGCCTCGTGGACGCGGTTGATCTGGCCGAGGAAACTGGAGCGGCGGGCGGTCACGTCCACGCGGACGCGGTTGGCGAGGAAGTCGTTGAAGAGGATGTTGGCGTTGATGGGACGACTCTCGCGAATCTCCTTGGTGAGGTCGGCGGAGTGCTCGGCGAGCTGGCTGACGCCGGTGGCGAGTTGCGTGGTGGTTTCCTGGATTTTTTCGCGTTCCTTGCGTTCGGCATCGACCTGGAGACGGAGGGTTTGCGCGGTATCGCGAAGGAGGGTTTTTTCCTGTTCGGCCACGCGGACGGTGACGTTGAGGTTCTCGATCTGCTTCTGCGCCTCGGCCTGGCGGGCGGCGAGGGCGGCGAGTTCTTTTTCGCGTTTTTCGGCTTCGGCGGCGCGGGCCGCAAGATCGCGTTCGAGGGCGGCGGCGCGTTCGGCGGCATGGGCGGCGGCAGTCGTGGCCCGGGTCTGGGTGGTGGCGAGCTGGGCGGTGAGTTCGGCGGCGGTCTTTTCGGCGCGTTCGCGGGTCTGCGCAAGGTTCTGGTCGAGAGCGGCGCGTTCGCGTTCGAGGCGCTGGCGTTCGGCTTCGAGGCGGGCGCGTTCGGCGGCGAGCTGGTCGGCGGTGTTTTGTGTGCTCTCGAGTTGCTGCGCGAGGGTGTCGCGCTGCTTGCGCTCGTCCTCGAGCGAGAGGCGCATGACGGCAACGATGTCGTCCTTGGCAGTGGCGGCGGGTGCGGCGGTGGGTGTCTGCGCGGGGGGGGGGGGGGGGGGGGGGACTGCGGGGGCGGCGCGGGTTTTGCCCCCCGGG
>JAISAX010000589.1 GCA_031266495.1 Opitutaceae bacterium | reverse complement strand
CCCGCCCCTCGCTGCGGGCTCTCCCCGGCGGCGCTCCGCCTCGGCGGGCCTGGGGCGGGGGGGCGGGGCGGGCCCCCCCCCCCCACGGATGCCCGCGCCACTTTTTCCACCACCTTCAGCCTTCTCCGGCAACTCCCGATTCCGGATTATCCCGCAGAAACCGTTCCACCTCCTCCGCTCGCGGCAACGAGGGCCAGAGGCCTGCCGCTACGGAGCAGATTGCAGGCAAGACGCCTGCGCCACCGGAAAACAAACCGCGGCGGTTTTGGATGGATTTCCGGCACGGCGACGGCAGACTCCGGCCATTGTCCTCGTCGATCCCGATGCACAGAACCTTGCACATAACAGTCCCTGTGTTGCGCTGGCTGGCAGTGGCGGGGCTGCTCGTGCTGGCGTGGAGGCGATTTTCCGAAGCAACTGCCTCCGGTTTGATTATCGTTGCGGCCGCGCAAAGCCTTCTCGCTCTCGCTTGTATCATCTCCGCGGGGATTATTGCGGCCCCATCGCTTGCCAACTGGGCCAGTCATTATGTCGGCGGATTTCTCGGCAGTCTGTTTTACCCGGAAGACTACCACACCGAGCCGCCCGAGGATCTCTTGAAGTCTCTGCGCATGCGTATCCGCGAGCGGATGCACATTTCCGTCGAAAAACAGCTCCGCGGCCTGCTGAAGGCGTACCGTCCGCATCCGGCGGTATTTCACCTGCTCGCGGTCAATGCGGCGGCGCAGGAACGCGACTGGCAACCGGTGGTGGCCGAGGCTACAAAAACGCTCCCGAAGAGAAAATTCCGGCGTTTCGAGGCGCTCGTCCTCGTCGATCCGCCTCTGCCGCTGCCGGTGCCGCCGGTGCCGTTGAACAGCCAGCATCCGGAGCAACGCGAGCACGCCTGAAACCCGACGCGCATGCGGGTCTTACCGCCGCGCTTCGAACAACGGCACGTTCTCGTAATGATGCACCGCCTCGATTTCCCCGGTGGCGCCGGTGACGACGTCCACGATGTCGAAACGGTAATGCGCCGGTTCGGGCCGCAGCCGTTTCAGGTAAGCCCGGCAGGCGCGCCGGAGGATCGCCTTTTTCTTGCGATCCACAGTGTGATAACCCGGAACGAGCGCGGATGCGGCGCGGGCCTTCACCTCGACGAAGACCAGCACGCCGCCATCATCGCAGACGAGGTCGATCTCCTCGCGACGGTCGCGCGGGTTGCGCCAGTTGCGCACGACGAGGGCGTAGCCTTTCCGGCGCAGGTGACCGGCCGCCGCGCGCTCGCCCGCATCGCCGCCGGAGACGGGCGAAAGCGTGCGCGCGAAAACCGAACGAAATCGTGACCACCAGCTCATGCCGCATCGAGAGATGCGCGAGCGGACCGCGGAGGGGCGAGCCTGTTTTTCGATGCCATCGCGTCTTCCTGCGACTCTTTCTTGTCACTTCGATTTAACACGAGGCCAACGTGTTTGTAACACAGGCGCGGCATGCTGGCGGGCATGATCCACTCCCGTTGTCGCCACTCCGCTTCCGTCCTCCCCCTGTTTCTTGCCGCGGCTGCTGCCAGTATCCCGAATGTTTTTGATTTTACACAAAGATCGCGAAGGACGCGAAGAAGTTGACAGGCGATTCTTTGTGATTTTTGCGCGCTTTGTGTAAAAATCCGGAAGCCTCGGGGCATTGGTATCAGGCGTTCTCTGTGGCTGCAATCAGTTCCGCGACACGCACGAAAGCGACATCGACGCGGCCGAGAACCGTGGTCGTGTAACAGACAAGCCGGTCGTCGGCGCAGAATTGCGGATGGGGGTGAACGTGATAACGGCGCAGTCCGGGATCGGGCGCCGGGTACCGGCTTACAATATCCACCGTGCGGCGGGTGTTCAGATTGACGAAGCGGACATGGTGCGTGTCCGGTGCGTCGGGCGGCAGGGCGTCGAGGACGAGCAGGTCGCCTCCCGTATTGCTGTGGGCATGACTGACGGTGTCATGCGGCCAGACAAGTTCCGTGGCGGTGGCGGCATCGGGAGCGCCGGCCCGGGCGAGCGGGATGCGTTCGATGCCGGTCTGGTAGTGGATGTAGCAGATGTGATCGCCGTCGGCAGACCACCATTCGTGCCCGTGCATGGCGCGGGGGTCGGTTACGAGCGTGCGCGCGAGGTCGGCGACGTGGGAAATCGTGGCCGTCTTGCGATAGGCATCCGCCTCTTCCGGCGAGCGGCCGGACAACGGGTTTTCCGGATAGACGGGGATCGCTTTCCGGCCGCGTTGTATCGTCCACATGCGATTCTGATAACGTCGGGTCCGCCCGGTAGCCGAATCGGTGCGGAAATCCTGGGCAAAGAGAAGCAGGCCGGGAATGCGCGGATGAAACTGGGCGTGGTTCCAGGTATGGTCGCCGGAGAGTTTTTCCCATACCTCGATTTGCCCGGAGCCGTCGAGCAGGGCTTGTCCGACAAAACACTCGTCGCCGATGCGGGTGTCGATACCGAGCGCGCGACGATCGGCCGACAGGGTAAGATGAGTGGCATAACGGCGAACCTGCCGACCGGCGACCAGGGAGGCGGGGAAACGGGCGACGAGCGCGGATCGGGCGGACGCCGGGTGGCCGGCAGCAGGGTCGGGGTAAGACAGCTTCCGGATGCCGTCGGGATTGGCCCAGTAGATGTCGCCGGTGAGGGAATCCAGCAGGGGCGAGGCCTCGCTGAACGACGTCTCCGGATAGTGCCGGAGTTCTCCGGTGACGAGATCGAGCGAGCCGAGCGTGCGCCCGAACGCCGCGCTGCCCTCGGGCGGATTGAAACAATAAAACCAGTAGCGGAGCGACGCCTGGCGACCCGCAGCATCCCGGCCGACAAACAGGCTCCGGTTGGTGTAGTAGAAACTCTGCTGATGTGCGGCCAGGCGCGGGCCGTGGTCACCCCCGAGGATATGGCTGGTGATGCCGCTGCGGGGGTCTCGCCAAGGAGTGAAAGGCGCGGAGTCGAGAAATGCGGTGAGAGCGTTGTCTGGCATCAGCGGACGAGTTCATAAAGGAATCGGGCGCCCTCCGGAGATACGGTGGAGACGTCGAGTGTCCATGCGCCTCCGGGAGCGCGGGCAACCGGATACTCGCGAACCTGTTTGCCGGTGGCATCGACCGTCCATGCGTGCCAGTCGCCCTCCGGGAGAGTCAGATCCAGCAGGGCGGACCCGCGGTGGGCGAGGTGAGGAAGCTTGCCCCATGCTTCCATCAGGGTGCGGGTTTCATCCGAAAAACGCATCCCGGAGGGAAGGGCATCGGTGAGATGGGCGACGAGCAGGCGGCGGGTTTGCGCCAGCGGGAGGTCGTCCAGCGAGACCACGGAAACGGTCGAGAAAGTATCGCCATTCCGGACCGAGACCCGTTGCCCTTCCAGCCTGGCTGCGGAAGGAAGGACGAAAAGTTCGGACCGGGGAGTGACGACTTTCATCGTGCCGGTATCGGTGCGCATTTCGATTTCTCCGGTATCGCTGCGGTAGCGGACGCCCCCGGTTTCGATGGAGCCGGGGGGCAGGATGCCGGCGCGCTGCAGGTTGTCGGCAAGTCCCGGCAGGGCGGAGAAAAACGGAGGGAGCGGAAGCGGCGGGGGGGGGGGGGGCCGCAGGTCGCCGGGGACGTTGGCATCCGCCCGGGGGGCGGCGGGACCAGCGGAAGGGGAACCGG
>JAISAX010000583.1 GCA_031266495.1 Opitutaceae bacterium | reverse complement strand
GGTTAGCCACGAGACGGTCAGGCAGGTTTTAGAAGAAACGAAATCAAACCCGGGCAAAGGCAACAATGGGTGATCGCGCCGGGGAAAAGCGGCGAGTTTGTGGCTCGCATGGAACAGGTAGGTGCCTGAAGTTTACAAGCGCGCGGAGGCTCCGCGCCGTCCGGTAGTGTGCATGGACGAGGCGCCCCGGCAACTCATAGGGATCACTGCACGGGACGGGAGAAGGGTTGTCGTCGAGGGGGATGCCCCTCCGACAGACAAGGATGCCGACGAGATCTTCGCGTCGCTGCCCGGCACGGTGTCCGGTCTGGCCCGGCTGGCGGCGCGCGGGGCGACGGCGGAGGGGATCTACGCGGCGGAGGAGGGGGTGGCGCGCGGGGTGGCGTTTGCCGCCCGCAACACCGCGCAGCGCGAGGATGTGTTCGCGGAGAAGGGGTATGCCGCGCCGGCGGTGAATGCGCCGGGCGTCACTCCGCCGGCATGGATGCGGGGGTCGGCGCTGGAACGATTGCAGCGGGAGGATGCGGTGCGGACGGCGGCCACGGCCCGGCGTATCGAGCCGGCGGCTACGGCGGTCGCCGATGCGGCGCGGGAGATCCGCTCGGAGATCCGCGAGGCGCTGCCGGTGTCGAGGAAACTGGAGGAGTCGTTCGTCGGCCAGGTCGCGCAGGGGGTTGGTCAGGCGGCGGCCACGTTGCCTTTGTATCTGGTGCCGGGGGTGGGGCCGACGGCCACGTTGGGCCAGATTTACGTGCAGGGGCGGGATGACGCGGTGCAGGCGCTCGAGGCGCGGCGCGCACGGGGCGAGATCGCCATGACGGATGCGGAGATCGCCGCGGCGGCGGACGAGGCGGGGGTGGCCAGCTTGCCGGCGGCGGCGCTTGAGTACGCCGCGGACAAGGCGATCATCGGCAGGGTGCTGAAGCCGCTGAAGGGGAAGATGACGGTGGGGCAATTCGTGAAGGCGATCGGGGTGTCGTCGGGCGTCGAGGGGGCGACGGAGGGCGCACAGCAGGTGTGGCAAAACCTGGTGGC
This sequence comes from Opitutaceae bacterium, assembly GCA_031266495.1. The sequence continues at coordinate 6,250 of JAISAX010000583.1, read as the reverse complement.
GAGCCGGCTGGCGGGGTATGATCCGGACCGGGCGCTGGATGATCAGGTGATCATGAGTGCCGCGGTGGGCGCATTGGTCGGCGGGGTGGTGTCGGGCGCGGGGCAGACGGTGACGGCCGTGGCTGGCGGCGGGGCGGAGGGGCCGGGGCGGGGCGGGCGCATGTCGGAAACGGAGCGGGCGCGGCTGGCCGTGGTGGCCGCGCAGCAGCAACAGCAGCAGTCGGAGCGGGCGGCGGCTTTCGATCCTTTCGGCACGGGCGCGGCGGCGTCGGCGACGGAGCAGCAGCAGCCGGGGCCGGGTGGGGCCGGGGCGGCGCCGGTGATCGATGTGGCGCCAGCGGAAGTGGTGGCGCCTGTATCGCAGGCGCCCGCGGGACCGACATCGTTGCAGGTGCAGATCGAGCGCGGCGCCGGGCGTGAACGGAGGGCGGGCGACGCGCGGGAGGTACGCCAGGCGCAACTGGAGCAGGTTTTTAACGGGCCGGAGTGGATGCCGACGGGCGAGCGTCGCGAGGATGTGCTGGCCGGGCGCCGGGCGATGGCGGACCCCGCCGGGGCGCTGCGCGGGCAACTCGCGGCGGAGGCGGCCGCAGCGGATCCGGCCACAGACTACGCGGCGTGGTGGGAGCGGGCGTTGGGCGAGGCGGAGCAGTTGCGACAGTCGACGGAGGGGGGGGCGCGGTTGCGGGCGGAGCTGGCGGCCGAACAGGTGGCGGCCGCGCAGGAGGGGCGGTTGCGCACGCGTCGGGGGGACGGCGATACCGGGAGCGTGAACGCCGCGGTGGACGCGCTGGCGGCGCTGCGCAACCAGGCGCCGCCGATACTCGACCCGCGTCTGGTGGACCCGGGGGTGCGCGATTCGCTGGGGGGGCACCACCGCGCGCCTGTCGAGATGGATGTGGGGCAATCGGGACGGGTGCGGCCGGCGTGGGACGCGGGGGATATCTGGGACGATATCACGCCGGGAAGCGTGCTGGCCGGGAGGGCCGGACGCCAGACCGCCGCTCCTGTGACGAGAGCGGCGGTCCCCAGCGGCATCCTGGCGGATTCGGGCGGTAATGCGCGATCCGGTGAAGGGCAGAATGTGGCCGCGGCAGTAGGACGCAAGCCTGTATTCAGGATCGGCAGCCGGCCGGATGGCGTGTTTGACGTGATCGATGCCGTCCAGCAGGCGGGCGGCATCGCGCCGCCGTCGGCCGTCAGGAACGCGGGGGGCGAGTATGACGGTTTCCGTGACACATTCGGATCGGGCGTGGCGCGGTTGCTGGTCAGGCGCTCGGCCGGGCGCGTAGATCAGGTAATGCAGGAACTGGAGGGGATGGGATTCCGCTTCGACTCTCCGGATGCCCTGTATGCCGCGATCGGAAAGGCAGCGGCGGAGCGGCAAAAGACCTCGGCGGCCGTGCGCCGTGATGTGGATTTGCAGAAGTTTGCCGATGCGGTATTCGAGGACAAGGGCCGGCGCGCAAACGAAAAGGGGGGACGTCCGCTGCGCACGGAAGTATTTTCCGTGGGAGACAAGTTTGCGGTCAAGGGAGAGCCTTTCGTCGTCACGGATATCGATTCGGATACGGGGGACGTAACGGTGCAGGATGGTCCGCGCTACGGGACGCAGGTGCTGCCAGGCTACACTACCGTGTCTCCGGATGCGCGTTCTGTGCGGCGGGCGCGTCCGCAGAAACCGGATGGCGGTACGCCTTTCGCCCGGCGGTCGTGGGCGGAGCAGGCGGGGGCCGCGCGCGAGGCGATCGCCGCGGCGCAGGCGCGGTGGCGCGAGTATGCGGAGCGGGTGGCGCCGGGGTTGATGCAGCGGTTCCGGCTGGAGTTTGGCGATCCGCGGCAGCTGGCGGCGATGGGCCGGGTGCGGGAGGCGAACCTGACGGGACGCGAGGAGGCGGCTTATCTGGGGCGGGAGCGGGTGCTGTTTTTGTTCGATCGGGCGCTGGTGGCGCGCGGCGATGCCCATGCATTGCGCAATTTCCTGCACGAGGCGGGTCATGCCCATTTTGATACGTTGCCGGCGGCGCGGCAGGCGGAGCTGGTCGAGGCGTGGCGGCGCGAGGTGGAGTCGGGCCGCGGTCCGCTGTACGCGCGGGGCCGGCTGCGGCCGGGCGTGGCGGAGGGGGTGGAGGCTTCCGTGAAGGAGTGGTACGCGGAGCGGCTGGCGTGGGCGAACCATGCCTGGGCGAGGCGGCGCATGGAGGGCGATGGCGGGGGCGGCTTCGTCGGGCAAGCGGCGGCGCAGTTCCGCGAGTTGCTGGGGAAAATGCGCGACTATGTGGCGAGGCTGGCAGGGCAGACGGTCAATGTGGATTTCCGGGCGTTTCTCGATCAGGGAGACCGGTATGCGGAGGGGCGTCCGGGAACGATCGCCGGACGGCGGGACAGCGGCGTTGGCAGCGGCACGGGCGGCGGCGGCGGGGTGGAGTTTGCCCGGCGCGGGCGGCCGCCGGCGGAGGCGCTGATGCGGGATGCGCGGGCGTGGCTGGTCCGGAATTTCACGAGCGCGGGAGGGCTGCCGCCGGAAGTATTCCGCGCGAAAACCGCCCGCGAAGGGCGGCTGTCCGCGATCGTCAAGCACGCGGAGTTCGCCGTCAGGGATCTGGACCGCGCGGTGCACGAGGTGTACGGCGGTTATGGCGCGATGACGGACGCGGATCTGGCGACGTTGAACGACGTGCTCGGCGGGCGGGCGGCGGTGGGCGCGGTCGATCCGCGGTTGCAGGGGCCGTTGGGCGCGATGCGCGCGGATATCGACGTGTTGAGCCGGCGTCTGGTGAGCGAGGGGGTCATCGCCGGCAAGCTGGCGGCGCGGGTGGAGGGCAACATCGGGTTCTACCTGCACCGTTCTTACCGGAAATTCGACGACCCGAAGTGGGCGGTGAAGGTGCCGGAGGCAGTGTACAACCGGGCGGCGTCGTTCATCCGCGCGGAGCTTGAGGCGAAGGCGGCGGAGGTCGCCGGGCCGGGCGGGACGCCGGCGCCGGTGAGCGAGGCGGAGGTGCAGGGGTATTTGCAGTACATGCTGGGCAAGGATGTGGCAGGGGCGGAGGCGTTTTTCCGTGCCTCGAGGGAGGGCGCGAAGGACCTGAGCATCTTCACGGCGCGGAAGGACATCCCCGATGAACTGCGGTCATTGCTCGGCGAATACACGGATCCGCGGGTCAACTACCTGCGCAGCGTGGCGAAGACGGCGCAGGTGATCGAGGCGCACGCGTTCCTGCAGCAGGCGCGCGCGGCGGGGCTGGGCAAGTGGCTGTTCGACCGGCCGCTGAGCGATGCGAGCGGCGACTACACTGTGCCGATCGCGGCGGAGGGGAGCGAGGCGATGGCGCCGCTGAACGGGCTGTACACGACGCCGGAGATCGCGCAGGCCTTCGCCGGGCAGTTCGCGGCTCTGGGCGAGGGGTGGAAGTGGTGGCTGCGAGTGAACGGATGGGCGAAGACGGCCAAGACCGTGCTCTCGCCGGTCACGCAGGCGCGCAATCTCGCCGGCAATCTCGGGTTTCTGGTGGCCGGCGGCCACTGGCGCGCGGACGCGGCCGGCGACGTGTGGCGCGCGATCACGACGGACCTGGGGCGGGGAGACACGCCGGCAAACCGCGACTACGTGGCGAGGCTGCACCGGCTCGGCATCCTCGGAGAGAGCGTGCACGCGGGAGAACTGCGGGAGGCGCTGCGCGACGCCGGCGGACGGATGCAGGGCGGCCTGCAAGGGCTGGAGCGGTGGACGGAGGGGCGGCTGGCAAGGGCGGCCAAGGCGCCTTTCCGGGCGGCGGCGCGGCTGTACCAGATGAATGACGAGATTTTCAAGGTCTATGCCTTCGAAAACGAGCGGCGGGCATGGGCGCGGGTCGATCCATCGCTGACGCCCGCGCAACTCGACACGGTGGCGGCGGAGCGGGTGCGCAACACGCTGCCGACGTATTCCCTGATCCCGAAAGCGGCGCAGGTGGTGCGGCGCGTGGGGCTGACGGGATCGTTCCTGAGCTTCCCGGCGGAGATCGTGCGCACCGGGTATCACTCGATCAACTACGCGCTGGGCGATCTGCGCAGCGCGAATCCGCGGCAACGGCTGATGGGGGCGAAGCGGCTGGCCGGGCTGGCGGCGGTGGCGATATTGCCGGCGGCCGTCTCGATGATGACGCGGGCGATGGCCGGCCTTGATGCGGACGACGAAAAGGACATCCGCCGGTTCCTGCCGGAATGGAGCAAAAACTCGGACCTGTACTACACGGGCAACGACGGCAAGGGGCGGATCGCGCTGATCGACGCGAGTTATCTGGATCCGTGGAATTACCTGAAAAAGCCGGTGACGGCCGCGATGGCCGGCGATAACTGGCAGGACGCCCTGCGCGATGCGGCACTCGAGGCGATGGAGCCGTTTGCCGGCGAGGGTCTGGTGACGAAGGCGGTGTTCGACCTGGCGCGCAATCGCACGGAGGATGGACGGGAAATCTTTAACCCGATGGCGCCGTTTCTGGACCGGACGGCGGATCAGTTGGCGCACGCATGGCGCGTGTTCGAGCCGGGAGCCGTCACACAGGCGCGGCGGATCTCCATGGCCGCGCGCGGCGAGCAGACGACGAGCGGCCGCGTGTACGACCTCGAGAACGAGGTGGGGGCGCTGCTGACGGGAGCGCGGCGCCAGGACATCGACATCGCCCAGTCGCTGATGCAACATGCCGGCCGCTTCGTGGGCGAGCGGCAGGGAGCGGAGCTGATTTACCGGGAGGTGCGCGATCGCCGCGGCACGGTGACGCCGGAAGAGGTCGCGGAGGCGAAGATCAAAATGGAGGAGCGGCGGCGCGAATTGTTCGACGCGATGGCGAATGACGTGCAGGCCGCCCGGAGGCTCGGCGTGCCGCAGGGGGTGGCCGTGCAGGCGTTGATGGGGGCGGGCCTGAGCGAGCGCGACACCGCGCTCGTGCTGACCGGCCACTATCTGCCGTATGTGGACGCCTCGCCGTTCAGCCGGCAGAAGCTGCTGCGGGAACAGGTGCGCAACCGGCAGTGAGGTTCCGCGCGGAATATCAGCGGTTTTTCTTCAGGTATTGCCAGCACAGGGCCACGGCCTTGCGGCGGAACTCGACGTAATCCGTATCGCTGGCGTGTGCTTGGTGCAGTTGCCCGAGCAGGGCGTTGAACTGGGTCCGGGCCTGTTCGGTGCCTTTGCTGAGGGGCTTGAAGGCGTTGGCGTAGCGGTCGTAAACCTCGGCGAGTCGCTTGATCTGCTCCGGAGATATGGCCATAGGGGTAGCGGAGCGGCTTACGAATGGAGTTCCCGGAGTTCGGTGCAGCGGTTGCGCAGGTCCAGCAGCTTGTCGTGCGAGACCTTGCTGCCGGGGTGTTTCTTCGCCAGCGCGCCCAGCTTCTTGGCGAAGGCATCGCAGACTTTTTCCATCGCCGTCCAGATGGAGGCCACCGTCTCGATATCGTCCGCATTGCGGGCCATGAGGGCGGCAACGCCGTAGAGCTGCACGGCATTGGCCTCGAGCGCGCGGACTTCACGGCCGAGATGTCGGGGGCCGGCCTTGCTCAGGTTGTCATCGAACTGCCGCAAGTTTTCCTTCTTGATAGTGTCGAAGTCGTGCTCGGTGAGAATCATCTTGGGACAACGTGGAACATTTCGAGGCGGATGCAAGCCGGGTTATTCCGCGCGAAATGTTGCCGGGGAGGGGGTAAGCATGAAACTTTTTCAATTTGTAGCTTTATGTGTAGCAAACAGCCTTCATGAAAATTAGATATTGAGTATTAGCATCTTATGATGTGTACGGGGTTGACTGAAAATCACCGTGTCCACGGTTCGATTCCGTGTCTTGCCACCACTCTTTTACAAAAAAACCCGCGTTTCCGAAAAACGGACACGGGTTTCTTTTTACACAAAGACCGCGAAGTATCGAAACACCGGATCTTCGCGGTCTTTACACTGCTATCCTGAGGAGTAGCTCATTTTTAGGAGGATTTTGTATATGGCGGTCATGCAGCCATTTTTGAGAGTTGATCGACATCGGCCTGATGGGCGACGAGGAATGCAGTGACGATCCTGCGGCCGTAGTCGGTGAGCAGCCAGCGGTGTGTGCCGGAGACTTTTTTGAGCAGGCCGTGTGCGCGGAGCAGGGCGAGCTGGCGGGTGAAGGAGAGGAGAGCGCATGGCGAGGAGATCGGCTGGAGCGAGGTTGGAGCGAGAGCGGTTTTTGCGGGCGAAGTTGAAGAAGTGCTGGTAGGTGGTGACGGAGGCGATGAAAGA
>JAISAX010000497.1 GCA_031266495.1 Opitutaceae bacterium | reverse complement strand
GGGGGGGGCGGGGGAGGGGGAGGGGGAGGAGGGGGGGAGGGGGGGGCGGAAGCCGGTCGCGTGGTGGAGGGCGTCGGGCGCCCAGCTTTCGAATAGGGCGGGATATACTTTCATTTGTCCTGCGCCGGTTTCGCGTATCCAGTCAAAATTACGTTGCAGCAGGGTTTTGGTTTCGTCGGCTTTGCTCCAGTCCCATTTCGATTCGTCGCGCAGAACCAGGCGGATGAGTTGGCAGCCTTGCGCGGCGAGTTCGTCGTAGTTTTCACGTGTCGCCCGGTTCAGCCAGATGTTGATGCCGTGCCGGGCGGTGGCGGCGCGGGTGGCGGGCAGGGTGCGCGGGAGGGTGCGCGGGAGGGTGTGCCGGAGGGTGTGCCGGGCGGCGGCATAGGACCAGCCGTCGGGGGCGGTTTCGAGTTCGGTACTCCGGAGGCCGGAGGGGGCAAGGGCTTCGTGGCCGGCGGGGGTTTTCAGCCAGGTCCGGAGAAGGTGCGGGAGCGGGGCAATGGCATCGGCGGGGGGGGGCAAGGTTGTGTCAACGGGTGGTGTGGCGGCGGGGCGCAGGCGGTATTCGTAGGCGAGTTCGACTTCGGGGCCGCGTTGGATTTGCACGCATTGCAGGGGTTGGCAGGCGAGGAGTTTCCTGTAAAACCGGGCAATGGTTTCGAGCGGGGCGGCGGGGTCGCGGGGCAGGCGGACGTAGCCGAGGGCGGCGTGGTCCTGGTCTTGTCCGGAAAATTCCACGGTGAGGTGGTTGGTGTTGTGTTCTTCGTTTTTGAGGGGGCGGCTGGCAATGAAGAGGAGTTGGCCGTCGTCCGAGCGGAGCGTGAACCAGCCGGCGGCGGGGTCGCGGCGGCCACGGAAAAATCCTGTCGTTTCGGCTTCGATACGTCCGGCGCGTGTTTCAACTACGGTGAGGGGGGTGAGGATGTTATAGTAAAAGCGGTGGACGCCGGTGTCGTAGAGGTTGGTGGTCCAGGTGCTTTCGAAGTGGACTGGAATCGCGCTGGCCGCGCTGGCCGGGGCGGCAGTGGAAGAGGCGGACGTGGCGGCGGCGGTAACGGAGGCGGCGGCAGTGGATGGCGGTGGGAGAAAGCGGATGACGGATTTGTCGGGGAAGGCGGCGCGCCAGGGCGTGGGTTCGTTGAATTCGCGGCCTTCGCCCTGGCCGGTGTTGTTCCAGTTTTTGATCCAGGTGGCGAGGTTGCCGCTTGTCTCGGGGCGGGTGTTGCCGTTGGCAAGGCGGGCGGTTTCCTGTTGCAGGGCGCTGATTCGCGCGGCGAGAGCGGAGCGGGTGGTTTGCGTGGCGGTGTTGTCGTCGTCGAGGGCGGTGGCGGCGGCGAGGGCTTCGCGGTGGGCGGCGGTGGCGGCGGCAAGCTGGTGGAGGCTTTCCGCCAGGGTATCCAGTCGCAGGATACGGATGACGCGGGCAAGGTCGTCCGCCTGCGAGGCGAGTTCGGCGGCGTGGCTGCGTTGGTCGAGCCAGCGTTCGGCGGTGGCCTGGAGGGCGTCGGCGTCGGCGATGGCGGAATCGGCGGGTTCGGCGGATGGGGCGGAAGAAACGGAAGAAACGGAAGAGGCGGGAGGGTTGGCGAGGTGAGTGGCAAGCCGGTTGGCGAGCGCGGGGTTGGTCAGGCCCCAGGGCGCGGGGTGGCGGAGAACCTGGTGGTAGGCGGCAAGGAAGGGGTTTTTGTTCTTTTCGAGATCGGTGATGGAGAGCGTGGCGAGGATGATGGAGGCCTTGGGAGAGGTATCCATTTTCTTGAGCGCAATGCGGTCGAAGGGTGCCGGGGCGTATATCTCGACGTTGATGTTGGCGTGCGCGCCGGCGGGGATGCCGCGCGCGGAGGAGATCCGGATCTGCTTTTTGTTGTCGAGGACGGCGTAGAGGGCGACGCGGGCGGAGTCGTCCTCGGGGGCGACGAGGGTGGCTTTCACCGTGTAGCGGCCGGGCGGAAAGGTCCTGGGGAGGAGGATGCTGCCGACGCCGTATTGGCCCCAGCGGGGTTTTATGCAGAGGCCCAGGACGGGGCCGGCAGGAGCCGGTGGCGCGCCGGTGTTTTGTTCGGTGGGGATTTCGAGTTGCGCACTGAGGCGGGCCAGCGCGTCGGCGGGGACGGGAACGGGCATCAGGGCCTTGTCTTCGGGGTTGGCCGCAAGGTCTATCTTGAAGGTGACAGGGGCGGCGGCACCGAACGTGGCCAGGGTGGCGCAGGTGAGCGCGGGGGCGAGTGTCAGCGCAAGCAGGAGGTGGTGTCGGGTTCGCATCGGGATGGAGAAAGGGAGACGGAGAAGGTGACTGGGGGGGGGGGGGGGCGCGTCGGGTGCAAAAACGGGCGGCTATTGGCCGAGCCAAAAAACCTTGCCGTCGTCGCTGCCGCTCCAGACGGGGATGGCGGATTGTCTCGTGGCGCCGACGTGGCCGTCGGCATAGAGGAGATTGACGTCATCCTTGTGCGCGGCGGCGGGGAGGTTCCCGCTTTCGCCGGCGACGGTTTCGTTCCAGGTGCCGTTGGAATCCTTGCGTCCGTCGCAGATCAGCAGGGTGCGACTGGGTGTGGCAATGTCGGTGTAGTGCTTGCGTGGATTGGGCGGGCTGAGGCAGAGGTTGCGGTTCATGCTGTAGGTGGAGGCGAGGGGATCGCCGGTGTCGGGATGGGCGCGGCGTTGTTCGGGACAGCCGGTGATGCCGGTCTTTTTGTCGAGGTAGCCGTGCTCGGTCATGTACCAGCGCCAGCCTTGCCGGGTCGTGTTGTCGAAGGCGATGGGGAGAAGATCCCTGTTGTCCTGCGTGCAGAGGATAACCACGCCGTAGAGCTGGCGAAGATTGCTGATACATTCGGCCTTGCGGGCGGATTTGCGGACGCTGGAAACGGTGGGGATGAGAATGCCCGCCAGGATGCCGATAATGGCAATGACGGTGAGCAGTTCGATGAGTGTGAAGGCTCGGTGGCGGACGTTGCAGCGTGCGTGGTGGCGGGCGTTGCAGTGTGCATTGCGGCGGGCGTGGTGCATGGCGCAGTGGCGGGCGTGGCGGGAGTCGGGGCAGGGGGGGGGGGGGGCAGCGGATGCCCGGATGCGGGATGTGCGTTTTGATGGTTGCGTGGTCCGTGTGTTATTTCCGGGAGGAACGGCGGTGCCGGATCAGGAAGCCGGTGAGCAGGGAGGCGGCGCCGGAGAGAATGGCCCAGGTGGCGGGTTCGGGGATGGAGGGTGTGGCGGTTTCGTAGCCGTAGATGCGCACTTCGTGGAGATACCCGCCATAAGCGCCGGTGTTGGAATTGGCGATTTGCGTGGTGAGGCGGAGGTCAAGGTACCGGGCGATAACAGAGGCGCCGGTTGCGGGGGTGATGTTGAGCGTTCCCGCGCTGGCATTGCTGGTGGTGGCGCCGGCGCCGAACAGGGTGAAGTCTCCTTCAGAGGGTGTGGAGCCTGCCAGGGTTTCAGCGTAGTATGCTTTCTGGATGTCGATGGTCGTGGACCAGCGGCGGCTGCCTGAATCCGTGTAAATGATCTCGATGCCGGTAACCGTATAGGCAGCGCCGAGATCGAAGAGAATGTCGAATGAGCCTTCGGGCGTCCATGAGGTTTTGGTGATTTCAGTGACACCCCACCAGCCGTAAACAGAATCCGTTGTGGTGGTGAGGTTGTTGGTGAGGTCGCCGGAAGCAAAGGGGATGGATGCACCGTTTGTGGCGTAGATGCCGTTGTCGATGCCGTCCGAGAGGAAGCCGTCCTTGGCGGCGGTATCGTTCACGCCGTGCGGGGCGCCAGGATAGAATTTTTTGGTGAAGGGTGTGACGGTTTCCGGAGCCGGGTCCGAGCCGCTGGACACGCCGTTGCCGCGCGCGTAGTAGGTGTAGTTGCCGGCGGCGCGAACGGTTGCGTTGTCGGTGAGGAGGTTGACGGACGTCGCGGCAAGCGCGGCGGTGGTGGCGGCGGTGGCGGTGGCAACCGCGAGCAGGGTGACGAGCGAGGATCTGTTTTTTGTATTCATTTCTTGTTACATGTGTGGATGCTGTGTGGATGCGGGTGGTGTCTGTCGGAAAGATCTCTGAAACATACAATATATCGGCAACGAGGATGGGCGCCTTGTTTTAAAGTGTAGTGCCAAGGGAAAGTACGAGGAGAAAACACGAGGAGAAAATGGATCGTTTCTGATGAAGACCGGGACATAAAAGTATCTAAAAAGAACAACGTTAACCTTATTCCTCTTTCGGCTTTTTCCCGCGGATGTTTTTCACAGTGGCAGGCAGTGAATACCGGTGGCGCGTCACGCGCGAAAATACTACGTTTGTACCTGCCGCGATCATGGATTGTTTTTCGGGAACTATCCTGCCCGTGCCAGGCGGATGACGGGATGATGGGATGGCGGGCTTTCTTCGAAAAAGCGGCTGGCGGCTGCCATCCACTTTCTCCACCGTGGAGAGCATGACTTTCGATCCTGTTGAAAAACTGAAGGAATTTGTCCGCCACGCCAGCATCTCCACCGACTCCACCGCGAAGGCGGGCATGCAGGGCGCGCAGGAGTTTCTGGCCGGCCTGCTCGGCTCGCTCGGCTTCGCCGTCGAAGTCGTGCGGACGGCGAAACACCCGATCATCCTCGCCGCACGCGAACCGGCGACCGGAGCAACCGGAGCGACCGGAGCGACCGCCGCCAGCGACGGCGTCGGTGATGGTGCCAGCGACGGCGACGGCAGGCGTGTGCCGCATGTTGTCATTTACGGCCACTACGACGTGCAACCGGCCGATCCGCTCGGTCTCTGGAAAACGCCGCCGTTCGATCCCGTCGTGCGCGACGGGCGCATTTGGGGTCGCGGCGCCGCCGACAACAAGGGGCCGCTGATGACGCACATCGCCGGGGTGGCCCGGCTGCTGGAGCGGCGGCCGGATCTGCCGTTGCGGATCACCTTCATGATCGAGGGCGAGGAGGAGATGGGCAGCCCGAGTTTCCCGAAGTTTCTCAACGACTACCGCGACCGCCTGAAAAAAGCCGACCTCGTGCTGTTGTCCGACACCGGCAGCCCGAGCGCGGAGCAGATCGTCATCACCTGCGGCCTGCGCGGACTCGTGCTTTGCGATGTCGAGGTGACGGGGCCGCAGACCGATCTGCACTCGGGCCTGCACGGCGGTGTCTTGCGCAATCCGATACAAGCCGTCGCCGAACTCTGCGCCTCGCTGCACACGCCGGACGGGCGCGTCAACATCCCCGGATTTTACGATGATGTGCTCGACGTGGAACCCTGGGAGCGCGAGGAACTGGAAAAACTCGGCGGCGACGAGGAGGCGTACCGGAAATTTCTCGGCATCCCGGCCTTTCATCCGACGGCCGGTTACACGCCGTTCGAATGCACGCGCTACCTGCCCACGCTGGAGTTCAACGGCATCGGCGGCGGTTACCAGGGCGAGGGTACGAAGACGGTGATCCCGGGCAAGGCGTTCGTAAAAATCAGTTGCCGCCTCGTCGCCAACCAGCAGCCGGAACGTATCCGCGAACTTTTGTACAAGACGATCCGCGAGCGAATGCCGGCGGACGTCACATACCGGATCATCGACCAGCACGGCGGCACGCCTTATGTTGTTGTGCCGCCCGACCGCTCCAACACGCCTTCCGGTCAGTCGCCGGTGCTGGCACGCGCCTTCCGCTCGGCGGACGCGGCCATCGCCGAGGCTTTCGGCAAGCCGCCGCTCTACCTGCGCGAGGGCGGCAGCGTGCCGATCATCGCGGACATCAGGCGCGAACTCGGTCTGGATTCCGTGATGGTCGGCCTGTTCCTGCCGCAGGACAACCTGCACGCGCCCAACGAGAGTTTCGATCTCGGTGTCATGGAACACGGGATACGCGCCTCGGCGCGTATCCTCGAGGGCATTGCAACGGTGGATTGAAATATCGCCCCCCCCCTCCCCCCTGTTTCTATCGAAAACGTCGAAGAACCCGAAGATATATTCTTTCGCGGGAGGGGGCGGCGGAATAATGGACTGTTTTATCCAATATTACATCCAGGGCTGGCGTCCGGACGTGACGGGGTTCCCGGTTTGCGCGGACCGGGCCATGAGCAGACTGAGATATTGATCATGGGACGCTTCCCCGAGATCAATATAAGATGGGCCTCCGTCCACATACGCATCCATTTTTTGAAGACAATCAGCGACGGCTATCTCGTCGTCCGCCAGACGTCCGGGGGCGACCGGGTTTTTATAAATCCATTCCGACCCCAGCGTATATCCCTTGTGATAAAAACCCTCAAGATTGGGTCCCTGACCGGCGTCATGACGAACCAGCGTTTCGACAATCGGAGTTTGATAATCGCGCAGCCAGCGAACGTTCGAGTTGTCAAATTCGCCGCGCTCGCCGCGCACAAGCACGCGAGTGGCGCGAATCCACGAAAAATATTGTGCGCCGGTGAAATCGAAAATACCGAGCTTGCCGTTGCTAAAATCAAAACGGGCCAGGAGTTGGTCGTCTGTTTCGACAATTTCTTTTGCGGGCGGGCCATCGCGTCCAGGCCCCTGCACAAGCGGAGACTTGAAGCTCCGCGCGTTGATTGTCACTTGTTCAAAACCGATTCCAAGCAGACGGCGCATGAGGTGCACGCCGTGATAACCGTGCGCAACCGAAACCTGCGCCTGGGTTGGCACGCCGATGCGGCCTGTTTTAACAATAGTGAGCCATGCGGCATGAAGCGGCTGCAATGCATATTGCTCGGCCACCTGGACGCGCGCGTTGGTTTCGGTGAGTGTGTGCAGGCGCAGCAATCCTTCGAGATCGGGCGCCGGCGGCGTTTCACAAAGCACGGGGATGCCGCGTTCCGCGCATGAAAGGGTCCTGTCGGGCGCTGCGCTGCATGGAACACTGTTCACTACAAACCGTGGCGTCCGGGGCGTGGCCAGCAGG
>JAISAX010000459.1 GCA_031266495.1 Opitutaceae bacterium | reverse complement strand
CACGCAGATCGGGAAATCGCCCGCGATGCCGCCGCCGATCTGGAAAAAGCCGATGGAGCCTTCGCCGGTTTTCAGCGTTTTCGCGGTCTTCGTGTACCACCCGGCCAGCCAGGCCATGTTCACGTGGGCGCAATCGGAATAGATGAGGAACAGGCCAGAGGGGCAGGGGATTTAGCCACAAGAGGCGCACTTCACGTGTGCCTGTCAGGGGGAGGGCGGATCGCCAATATCCTGGCCGCTGATGTCAGCGGCGATTTTTACGCAGCGCCCGGCATCACCGAGTTTGCCGGCAAGGGTATTGCCGTCCACGGCATTGACAGTGAATGTCGGTGGCGCGCTTTGGGTCGCTCCCAGGCGGTCAACAAGGCGGTGAACATAGTTCAGTTCGGCGCGACTGGCGGCTATCCTCCGGTTGCCTTCCCATCCCGGATGGGCGGTGAGGTTGTGATGCGTGATGCTGTCTCCGATGAAGAGGATATGGTACGCGGGGGCGGAGTCGAGCGGGCACGCGAACAGGAGAAGTACGGAAACAAGCGCGGGAAACCGCAAGCGATGTAGTCGTTTTGTCATGGCAACTGATTTTCCGGAGGCCGGCCCCATTTCGGGCGGACCGATGTCGTCCGGGATTACCAGCGCCAGCGCGGATCGTCGGCCGGCACCGGGTCGCGAAGGGAGGCAACGTGGCCGTCGGCAAAAAGGAAATTGGCGGACTTGCCCGGATGCCGAAAGGCGATGGGATAGGTGCCCGGCTTAAAGGTATCCATGTTTTCAGCGATTTCCGTGAGCAAGAAATACTGCGAGGGAGCAGGTGGCGCCGATCGAAGATACTTCCAGCGGGAATAGACACTGCCTGAAATGTTATCCTGATACGCGTAGGCGACTTTGCGAAAATCAGGGTCGCCCGACACGTTGCTGCAAACGAAGTCGGGGCAATTGAAAACGCCTGTGGCGCGGAATTTGGGAGCGCTTCCCATTTGCTGATCGGAGATGCCGACATAGGGAGCAAGCTTCAACATCCAGGGAATGGGGTTGTCGGGGTCGTCTGTGTTGGCTTTGGGAAACGTATCCTTGTTTTCGTCAGCGTAGAGATTCATGGCGAGTCCGATTTGGCGCAGGTTGGAGGCGCACTGGGCCGCGCGCGCCTTGCCACGCACCACACCGACGGTCGGAATGATAATTGCGGCGAGGATGCCAATGATGGCAATGACGGTAAGCAGTTCGATGAGAGTGAAACCGGGATGCCGATGAAGGGCTACGGCGATGCCAGAGGAGTAGGGAGTTTTCATGGGATACGGGAGGTGTTCGGGAGGCGGCAGGCGGAGGTTATGGGTGGTTCAGGGAAAACCATTTTTTCAATACAAGAGCCCGATCGGTGGGTTGAGTGGCCCTGGGGTGATCGGTTTTTGAATACGGAAGGTCAGCGTGCTCGAAGCTCCAGCCGGGCCACTCGCGGAAGGCGTGATAACTCCAGTCCCAGCCGTATTCCTCGAAGAGGGAGATCAGGTCGTCGAGATAACACGCTGCACCCGGAGCCCAGCGAACGGCACCGAATTCGCCGACGTAGATGCGGACACCGTAGGCAAGCTGGAATTCGCGCACGGGGGCGAGGTGACGGCGCAGGGCTTCCTTGTCGAGGGGCAGGCCACCAAGCGAGCCGGGATAGGCGAGGGGAGAATCGCCGCCTTTGACTCCCCAGGTGTTGTTCACGCCCTGATGAGAAAATTGTCCGGGCCAATACATGTGGACTTGATAGACGACGTTGGAAATGTCCGCCGGTACCGGTTGCAGGTAGGCGAAGGCGTCGGGGGAACTCCATTGGTCGGCGGTGAGGAGAAGGATGGTTGAAGGGTCGATCTTGCGGATGGCACGGGCGGCGAGCATCTGCACTTCAATGCAATCGGCCACACCGGGCGGGGACGGGCGGTTCTGGACGGGTTCGTTGATGATATCGTAAGCCCAGATCGCGGGATGCCCTTTGAAACGGCGCACAATGCGTTCCCATACGGCGATGAAATGGTCTTGATGTTTTTTTTCGAAAACCATGCGCAAGGTGCTGTCAGCGAGGCGTCCGCCGGGCGGGGAGTGCATGTCGATGACAACCTTGATACCGTTGTTGCGAGCGGCATCGAGCGCTTGTTCGAGCTCATCCAGTTTGCCATCGAGCCAGTGATCATAAGCGACGGGATCCTGATCTTCTCCCGCCTTGCCCCAGTTGCGGTTCACGAGTTGCCAGCGAACGAGGTTGGCCCCGAGTTCCTTCAGATCCACAAAGTCCCGGGCGTCGAATTTCGTGGGCGACATCACTCCGCGCAACGTTGTGGCAGCGGAGGTTTGTTGAGTAGTGGACAAGGCAGGACGCCTGGCCTTGCCCTGCAAGGCGGTGATGCGGACGTCGGCCAGCCACACCGTGCCATGGGAACTCTGCATGCCAAGATTCAGCCAGCCGAGATCGGCATCGTCATCAATGGTGGCCACGATGGACAATTCTTTCCAGTCAAAGCTGCCATAGGCCCTGTTCTCGTTATACCAGCGGGGCCCTTTATCCCGGGAAATCCAGTGAAGCTGGCATTTTATGCCGTTGTAGTCGATAATCGGGGTGCTGACATGGTCGGCCCGGGCTTTGCAGGTCAGCAGAACACGCGCGCCGCGCCACGGTTTCAGGTCAACGGGAATGGCAACGATATTGTCTTTCCGGGTGCGCTCTTCGGGAACAGTGATGCGCAGGCTTGAGGCGACTCCGGCCGCGGGGTCATCCCACGTGGCGACTCCGGCAGGAAGTCGCCCGGCGCGGGCGCGCACCGCCGGGGAATTCATGTCGAGGGAGTAGAGAAGTTCTCCACGCCGGATGTCCGCACCCGCGGCGTCGATTTGGATGAACCGGGCGATTGCAATCGTTGCAAGCAGATGAAGACAGCGGGCGATGAGTCGGGGGCGCATGGCGGGCAGGGGATGTTATTGTTTTGGTTTGACGTTCGGCTTGTTGAGGAATCGGAAAACGGAAAGAAGGGCTCCGACGAGACCTGAGGCGAGGGCCATCGCGGATGGCTCGGGTATGTTTGTTATGGATACATTATCGATCCGGATCGTGCCGGTGGTAGCGCCGCCGGCGACAATGCTCAGATAGCTTTTGGGAAAAGTGCCGGGCGTGTCGTGCAGCCACGGAATGGTTCCTCCGCTTTGCGAACTCAGGATGACGGACGTTTCGTCCTGACCGCCGATGCTCAGTTGGGTGTATTTTTTGGTGCTGGCATCAATGGTCATCGAGATGTCCAGAAATTCGCCTGGCGAGCGCCCATAGGTTCCTTGATAAGAGCCCAGACTGACCGCGTAGATGCTTTTGCCTGTTGAGCTGTCCGACTGCATGTAAATGTTTCCATCATGGGCGAAGTAGAGCACGGCCCAGAATTTTCTGCCATCTGCCACCGTGTTGGGTTCTCCGAGATAGATTTGGGCCACGTTGCCTGTGCCGGAGCCGATGTTGTCCAGGGCAATGGAAAAGCTGAATGTGAAAGACCGGGTGAAATCCACCGAGGACCCCAGATCAAGCTTCACACCGTAAGCCGAGCTTGTCGTGTCGTCTATTTTGAGGGTCTGCGTTCCGGAGGCGGTCTTGTCGGTGGCGACAGTGATTTTATCGGTGCTGAACAGGGCCTCCCACGTGTTGCCCGCCGGTGCGGCGGCGTCTTGCGTGCCGACGATCAGCGCTCCTGCCGTGTAGCCGCTGCTCGTTTCAAATCCGGTTACAAAATCCGCACGGAGGGCGGTGGCCGTGTGGCCGAGCGCAAGCGCGAGGAGTGCCCCGCCGAGGGTTTGTAGTCTTTTGGTGATGCTGATGCTTGTTTTCATTGTTTTTCGGAATGTTGTTTTGTTGGTGGTCAGTCAGGTTGTGCGGTTTTTCGTGAACCATTTGCGCAAGGTCTCGGCGGCGGGTTTGCCCCAGACGGTGAATCCCTTGTCGCCGCGTGGGTCGTCGCGCATGGCGGGGCGGTCGTTTTGCTCGTCCCATTTCCAGAGATAAAATCCCATCCACCAGGGCTCGTCCCAGAAGGTGGAGAAAATCGCCTCGAAAAACCTGGCCTGTTCTTCGCCGTCATAACCGCCGGGCGTGTCCCAGCGATAGGGAACGGAAGACGCGCCCGCGGCGGAGCAACAACCGCATTCGGCGAGATAGAAGGGTTTGCCGAGCGAAGCTGCTATTTTGGTGAAATGCTCGCGAACTCCCTCAAGGCGCCGGAGCATCGTGGAAAAGGATTTGTCACCGATAATCCATGCATCGGCCGGGACGTGGTAGATCCTGTTGTGATTTTCCTGCCCTGGCTCCGGTTCGACAAGCGGCGGATAAAAACTGACCCCAAGGGAATCCAAATCGCGAAACCAATGGTCGGGGGTCGCGTCGAGTTCGGACAGAATGTCCAGCCACAGCGTGTGCCCCGTCGTGAGATGTCCGGTGAATGAGGAGCGGGCGGCCGCAACGATGTTTTTCCAGTGGGTGTTTTGCTGTGTGGTATGATCGAGTTCGCTGTCCAGTCCATAGGCTTCGCAGCCGGCCCGCCGGGCGAGCCGGGCATAGTGCAGTGTGCGCTCCTCCATGCTGGCAAACCAGCGTGTCCAGTGGTTTTTTCTTTTTCCGGGAATGATTGTGCCCTCGGAAGGAAAACGGATGTCGCCACGTTGCGAGCCGTCCCAGCACTCAAGCATCGGACGTAGTTGAACGTGCATTCCCTTCCCGTGGATATAATCGATGATCTCCCGCAATTCGTCGTCAGCAGGCGTCATCTTGAAGTCCCGATACTGGCGCGTGCTGGAAAAACTATCCTGCATCACGGTAGCAATGACACACACCCAATCCACATTGAGTTGCGCCATGCGATCCACTTCCTGACGGGCTGTTTCGGAGGAATAATAGCCGTTGCGCGCATAAAAGCCAAAATTGACCCCGCGATGGACGGGAGCGGCGACAGGCTTCCCTGCGCCGGATGAAGACGCTCCATTTGACAGAGATGACGAAAGGGCGGCATCCCTGCGGGCGGAGGATGGCACAAATGGCGGAGAGGAACTGAAGGGACTGGCGTGATTCATGAAAAGGGTTCGGGAAGCAGAAAATGAGGCAGAGGAGACGTGACCCGTTGACCTCAGCCGCAGACTTTGCTTTCTGCAACCGTACCCGATCTGCACCGTGCAGAAAGCGACCCTTTGCCTGCGCCCATGTTTTCCATTTCCCCAATGCCATGAATCGTCCCTGCGCCAATATCTCCGAACTGGCCCGGCATGCAGGACTGTCACGCTCCGCCACGGCCTATGCCCTGCGTAATCATCCCAATTCCTCCCGGGCCACACGAGAACGTATACAAAAACTGGCGCGCGAACTCGGCTACCGCCCCGATCCGATCCTGGGCAAACTGATGTCCCGCCTGCGCCAAAAAAGAGAAAGGCGTTATGCGGGCCAGCTTGCCTTCATCAATCCCGACAAAGACAGAAGTTATCCCGACACGACTCCCGCGGTCAGGGATTTTCTGCACCACGCGAAAATGAGGGCGGAGGAGATCGGCTACCGAGTGGAAGAATTCTGGCTTCACGAACCCGGTCGTTCTCCGCAACGGCTGGCACACATGCTGCAATCCCGGGGCATTGAAGGCATCATTCTTGGTCCTCAAAAACAGTATGGTTCGGTCTCCCGGTTTCCGTGGTCCGACTTTGCCGCCGTCACCATAGGCTACTCGGTGAGCGAACCGACGCTGATGCGCGTAGTTTCCCATCACTACAGAAATACGCTGCTGGCGATGGAAAAGGTGCTCGCTACCGGCTACCAGCGGCCAGGATTGCTGACGCTGCGCAGTCAGGAGGACGCGATGGTAAAGCTGCACGTTGCGGCCTTCCTGGCGCACCAGCAGGAAATGTCGCCGAAAAACCGCGTGGCGTTGATGAACAGCGACGCGATGAATCCGAAGGTGATTCGCACCTGGTTCGATGAACAGAAGCCGGACGTGATCCTGACCACAAATTATCCAGCGCGACTGCACTTTGCGGAACGAGGCATCCGCATCCCGGACGACGTGGCGCTGGTCTCCGTCCTGCGCTGGGACGACGAGAAAGGCATCGCGGGCGTGCGTCCGGGCATGGAACGGCTGGGAACAACAGCCGTGAACCTGCTGGCGTCACAACTTCAACACGACGAACGCGGCATCCCGGAAAGCTGCACGACCGTGGAGCTGGAGGGGCGCTGGGTGGACGATGCCTCGATGCCGGCACCGGCAAAAATCATGGGCGCACGCGCCCCGGCATCACGGAAAACAAAAATCGGAATGGGCCCAAACGGCTGACGGGAAAATTTATGTTCATGACACAACACAAAACGACACGACGGATGCCGCGAATGGTGGCATCCATTCTCTGGATACCAATCCTGCTCTGCCTCTCCGCGCCGGGCGCCGGCGCCGATCTCACCGCGGACTACACATGGCAACCGATGAAAATCGGCGGCGGCGGCTGGATGACCGGCATGGACATCCACCCGACGGAAAAAGGACTGATGTACGCCCGCACCGACGTTTCCGGCGCCTACCGCTGGCAACCCGCCTCCTCCTCGTGGAAGCAACTCGTCACCTCCGACAGCATGCCGCCGGACTACGTGGGCTATGGCAAATACCGGGGCGTGGACAGCATCGTCGCCACGCCCGCCGATCCCGATGTCGTCTGGATGGCTTACGAAGGGGAAATTTTCCGGAGCACCAACCGCGGCGACAAATGGACGGCCACCGGTTTTGCCAGGCATGGCGTCAAAATGGAACCCAACGGCGAGGGACGCCAGGAAGGCGAACGCCTTGGCGTCGATCCACGCAACAGCAACATCGTCTATTACGGCTCCATCGCCAACGGCCTCTGGCGCACCGAAGACGCCGGCGCCACCTGGACCAGGCTGGAAGACATCCCCGCGGGATCGGCTCCCCACGGCGTCAATACCATCACCTTCGACAACCATTCCGTCACTCTCGCGACAGACGGTATCCCTACAAAAACTACGGTGATCTGCGTCACCACCGACCAGGAAGGCATCCACCGTTCGGAGGACGGCGGCGTCACCTGGACCAACATCGCCGGTTCCGGTTCCGCCTCCGGTTCCACCGCCGGCCCAGGAACGTCCTGCCGGGTCCGCGACGCCGCCATCGGCTCCGATCGCGTGTATTACGTTGCCTGTGACAACGCCGGCGGCGCCACGGGAAGCGTCTGGAAATACTCGCCAGATGGTATCTGGAAAAACATTACCCCCTCCGGCGATCAGGGAGGCAGCCAGTCCTGGTGGGGCATCGCCGTCCATCCCGCCGATCCGCAAAAACTCGTCGTCATCCGCAACGGCGGCCAGGGCTTCGTTTCCGGAGACCAGGGCGCCACGTGGGAGCACCGCTCCTTTCACCTGAACAGCCCCCGCATCCAATGGCTGGATACGCAGGAAAACTACTGGCTCAGCGTGGGGGAAATCGCCTTCGACCCCTCCGGCACACTCTGGTTCGCGGAAGGGTTCGGCATCTGGCGGACGGACAATTTTTCCCCGGAAAGGATCGAATGGCAGGCCGCCAGCGAAGGCATCGAGGAGACCTGCGGCAACGACGTCATTGCCCCGCCGGGCGGCAAGCCGCTCGCCGCCATGTGGGATGTCGGCGCTTTCCGGTTTTCCGATCCGGATGCCTGGAACGCCCGGCGCGCCTTCCCTTATTTCATGTCGGCCTGGGCGCTGGACTGGTGCGCGGCAGATCCGGAATTTATCGCAGGGGTCTTTCGCAATCACCTCGGATTCCCGCCCCATGTGAACGAGAACGCTTTTTCCACCGACGGCGGCGTCACGTGGAAAATCTTCCCCGCTTTCGAAAAGAAGGAAATTCCCGAGGATTCCGGATACGGCATCATCGCGGTTTCCGCCAACAGCCCGGACAAGATCGTCTGGTGCCCGGCCAACAACAAGCCCCTCCTGCACACCAGGGATCGCGGCGTGACGTGGGCGCCCTCCTCCTTCGGCGACGCCTCCCCGACGGGTTTCGGCGCGCATTATTCGCCCCTGAAATCGCTCTGTGCCGACCGGGTGCTGCCGGATACGTTTTACCTGTATGATTTCCGGCAGGGCATTTTTCGTTCCACGGATGGCGGGGCCACCTTCACGAAGACCGGAGGCACGCCGCCGGTCGAACGGTACAATGCCATCATGAAGTCCGCACCCGGATACGGCGGCGACCTCTGGTTTGCGGAAGGCAGCCAGGGCGCGCCCGTCGGCGGCATCTGGCGTTCCAGGGACGGCGGGAAAACCTGGCGCGGGCTTCCGGGCATCGAACAGGCATTCAACTTCGGCTTCGGCAAGGCGCGGAAAGACGGCGGCTATCCCGCGCTCTACGTCGCCGGTGTCGCCCGTGGCGCCCATGAGGAACCCGGCATCTGGCGCTCCACCGACGAGGGCGTCACCTGGGACAGGATCGGCGGTTATCCCCTCGGCATCTTCGACTGGATCGACGCCATGGACGGAGACAAGGATGTCTTTGGCAAAGTTTACATCGCCTTCACCAGCACCGGCCTGGTTTATGGAAAAATTTCCCGTCCACATGAGGAGGCTGACGGCATTCCCGTCCGGTAATTGGGGGGGGGGGGGGGGGGGGGGGGGGGGGGGGGGGGGGGGGGGGGGGGGGGGGGGGGGGGGGGGGGCGGGGGGGGGGGGGGGGGGGGGGGGCGGGCGGG
>JAISAX010000432.1 GCA_031266495.1 Opitutaceae bacterium | reverse complement strand
CCCCCGCCCCCCCCCCCGCCAGTCCCGTCAGTCCCGCCCTTCCGCGCACGCAGCTTTGGGCGACCGAGGCCGGTTTTCACGTGGACGAACGCGGCACGCTCAACCCCGTCACGCAACAGTTCACCCAGGTCAACGGATTCACCCTCGACCAGCAGGCCGATCAACTCGCCCGCCTCTTTCTCCTGGCGCGTGCCAGGAGCATCGACCGCATTTACTGGTATGATCTTTTCGGGAAAAATGACCCGGAAACTTTCTGGCTGCTGGACAAGGATTTCAATCCGCGCCCGGCCTGGCACACGTTGAAATTTATCGCTCCGCTGATCACCGATGCCACGCCGCTCGGTGGCACGGCCTCCACCGAACTCGTCCAGCAACACCTTTTCCGTCAAGCCGATGGCGGCGTGTTTCTCGCCGCATGGGCCTTGCGCGACAATGTTCCCGTCCGGCTTCACCTTCCGGAGTTGTCGGGAAATATCCGCTACACAATCCATGACATCACGGGCCGCGACCTCACCGCGGAAATTGATCTGACAAAACCGGTGATTCTCGGCGAGCGTGCGTTTGTCATTCGTAATTTGCCCCGGACTACAGACTCCTTCCTTGCGCGTGAAATCCTCGCGGACACCCTCGACCGTCGCAACTGGAACGCCCCCATGAGCCGTTGGGAAATTGATGCGGGAGAAATGATCAAGGCTCCGTGCGTCGTCTTCAATTCAGGCTCCGCGCCTGTTACCGTGCACCCGGCGATTGTCGAGCGGATGCCCGGTTGGGAAATCCGGTTGCCCGACGCTTTTGAGGTTGGTCCGGGCGAGACTGTCACCCGCTACATCGAGCTTGTTTCCCCTCGCGACGGCGTGCCGGGAGTCGAGTATCGCCTCTCCTTTGCCGTCGAGACCGCCGGACCCCGACGCACCGCGCCGTGCGAGGTTCGCGTCTGGCTCAAGGGCGCGTTTCCCTACGCGTATTTATTGGCGGATACAGGCGGCGTGCCTGGCTACGCGGTGCGCCGGACAATCGACGAGGGCCGGGCGGGTTTCGGTCGCGGCGAACTTTCGGCGCGGCGCGCCACTGTCACGGTTGACGGCGACCTGACGGAATGGGGCGCGGGGGAATTTGTCACCCTCGATCAGGGTGGAAACTGGAAGCTGCGCGATGTCACGCCGCCGTTGCGCGAGGACAAATACGCACGGGCCGCGCTTCGCCGGGACGACCGCTTTCTTTACGCGGCGTTTCTCGTTCTCGACGACGACCTGAGCATCCCGGACCTGACCAGCCGCGACTGGCGCGATTCCGACAACGTCCGTATTTTCCTCAGCGCCGAACCCGATCCCGCCAGGCGCTCCAAAAACGTGACCGGGCGCGACCTGCTTCTTTTCATGACGCCCACCCGGCAGGGGCACGACGAGCTTCCCGCGGTCATGGCGGCGTCCATCGGCGGCCACCTTCGTCAGGGTTTCGAGAGCCAGGTAAGAATCGCCAGCCGGGTCTGGCATGGCGGCTGGTTGATCGAAGCCGCCGTTCCGTTTTCCGCCATCGGCATTACGCCACGCGAGGGTCTCGAACTCGGGTGCAACCTGCTCAGCGATGATTCCGATCACGGGTTCCGCAAAAGCGCCCACATGACTTTCCTGAAAAACTTCAACTACTGGAATGATCCCCGCTCCCTGGGCACTCTCCGGCTCCTTGCCGATTGACCGGTGGCACTCCGCCAAACCATTACTACCTGATGTTACGCAGACGGGAGCCGGAGCGGCAGGCGGGGCGGACGGGGAGGGCGGTTTGAGTCCCGCCGGGATGCTCTTTCACGGCTTCGCTTCCTTCGCAATTGCCCTCACGATTCGCGCTCTCGCCTGCGCGCACGAAGCCAGCAATTTTTCCTCCCCGGTCTGACCGAGCCATTCAAAGAAACGCTGGACGCCGTGCCTCGTATTGGTTTCATCACGACAATTCGTGATGAAGGCAAACTGGACCTTTTGTACGGGGTCCGCCGCGAAAACACCAAAGGGCGCCGTCACCAGGGTGGCGTCGGGGTAGCCAAGGAGTTTTGCCGCCTGGCTCTCGGTTGCCGTCCTGTGGCAGGCGATGATGTGCAAGGGACCGCCCCGCTTGCCGGTGAGGCCCGGCGCGAGCAGGTGATCCCTCAAAAAAGGCTGGCCGACGAGTTCCCGCGCAGGCCCGACCGTGAGCGCGGCGGGAATGGCATGCGGCTGAACGAGGATTTCCTGATCGTCCATCCGCACAAACACCCGGTCGGCGTCTTCGACCGATCCCTTGCGCTCCAGCAGCGCCTGGCGAAGCACTTTGGTCATTTCCTCCCGGCGTGAGTCGAAGTCGAGGCGCGACCAGTCCAGCGCGGCGCCGCTGTGAAACTTGCCTTTCGCGGCGTCGCGGACACCTGCCCGGGCGAGGGCGACCACCGCATCGTGCAATGCGTCTTTCACCCGCGTTTTCAGATCGTCGAGGGTCGTCACCGTGCCTCCGCGGAAAAGACTTTGCCTCGCGATTTCATCCTGGAATCGCCGGTTGCGCCTGCCGGCGTCGTCCGGGGTGACGGCGATGTTGTCGAGCGCGATGAACCGCACTTTCGCGGGAGCCGTGGCAAGGCCGGTCATCATCTCGGCATGGCAGATGCCGATCTCCCCGGGACCGTTCGCCCAGCCGGCGTTGCCGTTGCTGATGACCAGCAGGATGTCGCAACCCTTGACCGCCTGGATGCACACATCCCACGAGTCCCACGTTCCTCCTTGCGGGTCCGTTTCTTCGTTGATCCAGACTTCAAACGCCTTCCGTCCGGCGATCTCCATGGTCTCGATTTCGGCTTTCAGGCTGCGGCGGATGTTGGAAAGCGTGGTGGTCGCACCGACCGGAAACGGGTCGTTGCAGCGGCTCGAAAGCATCACGCGTAATTTTGAAGACCGGGCCATGAAGCGGGAGGGATGCCTGGAATCAGGCAAGTTTTCGGGGCGGCTTCAACCTCAAGTTGCGCGCCTTGCCTGATGCAAAAGGATTTCACCGGCCATGACCCGCCACGCTTGCACGAATCGTCCGGAGTGCCCGGAGCGATCGGAACGATCGGAACGGTCGTGTGTAGCGACGCCATCACTACGCCGGATTTCCGGTGACCCTCTTTGATGTCATGGCCGGACATCAGGATTATTGGTTCTTCGATGTTTCCGGTGGAAACAGGGGGGGGGGGGGGGGACGGGATGGGCCCACGGGGCGGGGGGCCCGCGGGCCCCCCCCCGCCTTGCGGGGCCCGCCGCCGGGGCGCCAGCGGGGGGCGCGGGCGCGCCTGGGACCGCCGGCATCTTGCCGGCATGCAGAGGAGTGGCCCGGGGCCCCGATGGAGAGATGGAGAGGTGGAGTGGTGGAGTGGCGGAAGATGAGGCTACGGCAGGGAGGTTTTTTCGAATACCGTTATCATTTCCGCCGTTGCCACTCCGATGTTGCCACTCCGCCGGAGCCGGCAAGATGCCGGCGGTCCCAGGCGCTCCCGCGCCGATGGCCAATACCCCTGCCCCCCCCCACCCCCTGGCGCCGGGCGGAACTTGCGACCCCCGCGACGGACGCAACCAACGGGCCACGGGCGGCGGGCGGC
>JAISAX010000416.1 GCA_031266495.1 Opitutaceae bacterium | reverse complement strand
CGCAAGGACCTGACTACAACGAGAGATACGCCAATACTGTCCGCCTGGCGCGGGCGTCGCAAGCGACGCCCCTACGGCCGATCCGCGTAACATCAGTTATTTCATTACGGTTCCTCAGGCTACCGGACGCCCGCCCCCCGGTGGACATGCTGGCCGGGCGGATAGCCGAAATGGTCGCGAAACGCGTGGCTGAACTGCCCGATGCTGGCATAACCCACGGCCTTTGCCGCCTCGCTGACATTGCATTTCCCGTCTCCGAGCAACCGGGCGGCATGTTTCATTCGCACCCGGCGCAGGTAGGACGACAACGTTTCACCAACCTCGATGGCGAACAAATGGCTCAGGTACCCTGGCGTCACAGCCGCCTGCGCCGCGATTTCGTCCAGACTCAACGGCTTGCAAAACGAGACCTCGATATGCCGCAACGCCCTTTCCACCGACGGATGCAGACAAAACCCCCTTTCGCCCCCCGCCTTGCCGCCCGCTTTGCCTCTCGCCTTGCCTCCCCCCTCGCCGTCCGCCTCCGGCAACCTTGCCGACGCGGGATGCAGAAGCGCGATCAACTCGATCAATTTGGCGCCGAACCAGAGCGAGCGCATCGGCCCCCCCGGCGCCAACCGCAGGGACGCCACAAGCGCGCGGATATCCGGTGACGACGGAAACGGCCCCGCCAGCGGCCACCTCCCTGCCGCCGCCACTGCCGCCCCCGGCCTGGTCGCCGGGGTTGCCGGGGCCGCTGGCGGCACATCCATCCCGAGCACCGAATCGACGGCCTGCATGGCATCCAGCCTTGCCCGCCAGAGCAAAAAATGTCCGGCCCGGTTTCCTGTGCGCGCCACGGCAAGGCCCGGCTCGCACGGATACGCCACAAAATGGTGCGGCTCCAGCGTGCAGTCTCCCGGCAACCCTCCCGCCAACCCCGCCAACCCTGCCAACTCCGCCAACCCCGGCGCGCCGCCTGTCACCGGCTCGGGACGGCGCCGCCAGACCGTCGAACCCTCCAGGCTGAGCACCATGACAAACACATTCCGTATCCTCTGGTACGGATCGTTTTCCGGAATCGCCGGCACGAATCCGGAACGGCTTATCCGGCATTCTTCCAGCACGTAGGCATGTTCCCCGGACTTCGCCAGGACACGCCGGGCGAGGTGACTGTCCGGTTGTTCCGGTTTGGCGGCAGGTGGCGGGCAGGCTCTCGTCATACGGAAGGGAGGTTTTGGAACGTAACCGCAGAGGCCTGGAGCGGCGGAGCCGCAACCAAAGCTTCCGAACCAACCGCGAATGAACGCGAATGGACGCGAATCTGTGGATTCATTGGTTTTTTATTCGCGTTCATTCGCGTCTATTCGCGGTTGGTTCGGAAGCTCCAGCTCCCGGAAATCAAAAAAAGTTTCAGGAACAGATCTTCGGAAAGTGTTTTTTCTGCGGTTTTCACGTTTTTCTCAAAAATTTCTTAATGAGACTGCTGGCTTTTCAGACGGATTTGCCAACAGCAAAAAATTGCCCCGAAACGCAACTCATATCGTTAATGTTGAGACAAAATCTCACAAATTTCTCTTTCAAGAAAAATTGTGGTTCATCCATAACTCATTCTTTTTTATTAAATAAGCAAAAACAGCAGATTTTTGTTACGAAATGCATTGCTTATCCCTCCTGTATTTTGGGGCATAAACAGGATAGAAAATCGAAAACTGAAAAGCTTCTTTTTTCTGGTGAGACGAGATTCAATCTCAGTCAAGAACATGCCAGATTCCTTCCGTTCTCACGTTTTTCTTGTCCCGATTCCGCCATTGACCAGCGCCAGTGCCAGCGCCAGCGCATCCGCGCATCCCTGGCGCGGCAGCGCCCAATCGAAAATCGGGAATCGAAAATCGAAAATCAGCCGCGCCAGGCGCGGCTTCACGCTCATCGAGCTTCTTGCGGTGATCACGATCATCGGAGTGCTGGCGGCGCTTGCCCTCGTCGCGGTCGGGCGGGCGCGACGGATGGCCTACACCGCCCGCGAGATTTCCGCCGCCAAGCAACTCATGGTGGCCTATCTCACCTATCCCATCGACAACCGCGACCGCCTCCTCGCCGGCAAGGACAATACCGAAATCAAATACGACGAAACCGGCCAGCGCTTCGGTGGCGATGGCGCAGGCACCGGCCTGGTGGAAGCCTCTTGGGTTCACACCATCCGTCCCTACCTCGGGGATCGCTTTATCAACACCCTCTATGTGAACGAGCAGGCCCTTTACTACAAGGAACTCGTTTCCGGATCCGGCATTGCCGCTGTCGCGTACGAACTCTCGTATTGCACGACCTTTGGCATGAACATGGAAGGCGTCGGCGGCGTGGCCGGGCTTGCCATGTCAACCCAGGTTCCTGTCCACAGGGTCAACGCGGCGACGCTCCCCTCCGGCCTCATCGTTTTTACATCGGCAAACGGACGAAACACTGCTCACCCCAAGCCCCATCCCTACGCCGGTTATTACCGCGTGGAAGCCCCTGTCCCCAAATGGCCCTTGAAAAACCTCACCGAGCAGACGTCCGATTTCGCCGACGACGAAAAATACGGTTATGTCTCCTTTCGCAATTCCGGCAAAGCCGTCGTCGCCTACCTGGACGGCCACGTAAAACTCCATTCCTGCGCCGACCTTCGTGACATGCGCCTGTGGGCCGAGGAGGCGCGCGCCTCGAACAACCCGAACTGGAGACCCAGGCCCGTCCTCTGATCATAAAAGAGGTTCTGAAAATTCCTTTTTCCAATCCACCAAACCAACCGCGAATGAACGCGAATGAACGCGAATAAAAATACAACAAATCCATATACGGATAATTATGGGCAGTTTGAAAAACTCCTTTTTCCAGACAAACGAACCAACCGCGAATGGACGCGAATGAACGCGAATATTTCAAAACCTGTTCTTGTTCAGCAAAATTATCTTCTTTCTGGATTCGTGTCTATTCGCGTCCATTCGCGGTTAAAACGACTTTTTCAAAGTGCCCTTATTCATCTCGTCATTCTTTCCGGATTCGCGCCCATTCGCGTCCATTCGCGGTTAAAAATGTATTTTTAAAAACCATGCGTAAAATAACCCAGCCCATTGCAACCATCGCAACCATTGCCGCCCTTGCCGCCCTGATCGGCACGACGGTGTCACACCCGTCACTCCACGCGCAGACGGCGCCCTCCAACCAGGTGCTCCAGAGCATCGCATTCGCTGCCGGCCAGCAACAGACCGTCAAATGGACCAACCTCAGTTTTTATAACCAGTCCTCCTGGGATGTTTTTGAAAGTTATATCGGTGGCCGGACGGTGGCCAATCCGCTGGAGCACGAATATTATTACGGATTGACCCGCGACGACACCGACCCTCTGGCCGTGACATGGGACGACACTGGCGCAGCCCGCTATACCAGCCGCATCCAGGCCATCGGAGGAGCTTGGTCGGCTGGAGGAGGTTTTTATACATTCAGACACGATTTCGGCCTGCAGGCCACCGTTTCCACGACGGACATGGCAATAAAGACCGTGGTCCTCCAGGTCGTGGAGATGCTCCACCCGAGCTACACCCTGGCGGAACACCTCCTCCATAAACACACAAACTGGTGGAACGAAGACAGTTCATACGGTGGCGACGAGGAGGACAACCCTTCGGACGAATACGGCTACGTCCCCGTCCTTGCCGCGATGGATGACATGATCGAAAACTATTTCGGAGGCCCGCTCCTTCTCTGCACGACCGCCGAAGACCCGTCCACGACCACGGTGCTCGCGCCCGTGGCATGGGATATTATTGGAGGCCCGGTGCATATGCAGATGGCGGGTTATCAGGGCAATTATTATAGCTTCGCCTACCAGTGGGATCTTTCTTCGATTGTCGGCACGGTGACGGGCATTGAAGTCATCCAGCCGATCATCCATTCCGCCTCTACTATCGGCGTGCAACTCGATCTCGGCGACACCTGGCAGCAAGTCATCTTCACTGCCGCTTCCGTCCCCGAACCCGCCGGCTGGGCTGCACTTTCCGGCGTCCTTATACTCTCCCTCGTCCTCTGCCTGAAATATACCAAAAACACACATCAACCATGACTATAAACCACACCCGTATCGGTATTATTATTGCCGGAGGCCTGCTCTGCGGCACCCTGCTGCGCGCGCAACCGGCGCCACCGCCCAATCCACTCATTGCGATCTCTCAGCAACTCTTGCAAGATCAGGACATCAGTCCCCGACAGGCAAATGTCCGCTGGGAGGATTTCAGCGGCAGAAACGCCAACCTGACACCGGTGTCAGGCACCGGCACGGTTACTCCTTTTGCCACGTATTATTCGGCCTCCTATGGTTTTTATAGCTTCGGGAATGACGGAGCCGTCAACTTCTCGACATCGACAACCGATTTTTCCATCGGTAAAATCTCGTTGCAGGTCGTCCAGATGGCCAACCCGGATTTCTGGGACGAGGACACCACACACGGTAATCCCGAAGCCATCCTGTTTTTCGATTATAACAATCAGGATCATGGCGTCGGCGAGGAAGGCGGCTACGGCCACGAAAATACCGATCCGTCGGACCAATATTACAATACCGCCCTCAATGCCATTTCGGAAGGAGTAGCCGACTATGCCGGCGGGCCGGTCCTGCGTTATGTTGCCGATGGGGCAGACGGTATTTATCAGGGTACGGTGACAGGATCGATCCTCGGAAATGGTTATTATTCCGACCTGGTTAAGGGCATGGAAGGCACCTACTATAATTTTCTGTGGGAATGGAACCTGTCGGAAATCAAAGGCACCATCACATCGATCAGCATCGACCTGCCCGTGCCCGTGCACCAGTCAATAATCGGCGCCAGCCTGACAATCGGCTCTGCCATTCCCGAAACCGCCTCCTGGGCCGCAACTTTCGGCGCGCTGGTTCTCGGCGCGGTTCTCCTTCGCCGCCACCTGTCCCGGAATTAATCCCTCCCCCCTGTCTATCAATCATTATTTATCAATTATTCATTCTCCACCGATGAAAACAAAACTATACAACAGCCTGTTTGTTTCAATTGCTCTCGCCTCGACGGCGGCAGCCCAAAACCTCATCCTCAACGGTAGCTTCGAAGAAGGCGTCTTGAGTAAAGACACCTATTCGCTCAATAAAACTGATTTTGCCAATACTGATAATTCGACCGATTGGCTGAAATTCTGGAATGTCAGCGATGATTATACTGACGGTAAATTTACTCATCGAAACGCCACTACAGGTAGCTCACTCGCAACGGATGGCAATCAGATACTGGCATTCACTGGTTCGATGTCGGATAGCACTCGTCCCTCGCTATGGCAAGAAGTGTCCTTGCAAGCAGGCGTTACCTATCAACTCTCGTTTGATGTGGTCCGCATAGCCAACGACAGCGTTGTGGCGACATACTATGTTGGTTTAAAAGCGAATACGGATATTATATCCAATTCCGAATATGCAATTATCACTTCTCAATATACATGGGGAACATTTTCTCAAACCTTCACGGCCCAAACAACCGAAGATTATATATTTTCCATTGCTCGGGGAGCGAACTCAGCAAATAATAGTATATTCTGGATCGACAACGTAAGCCTGACTACCATGCCTTCTTCCGTGCCCGAGCCTGCCATATATGCAATTTCTCTTGGTGCAAGTGTGTTCATCCTCGTTTCTTGGCGAAAAAAACGGCACCGCTAATCCCTTCCTGCCGCATTTCTGCGGCAGGATCTTAACAAACATAAAACATAAAATATAGATCAAATCAATGAAATCATATATTCGTCTCGCGGCCATTGCCGCCAGCCTGTTGGCGACCACCATCGCCGCTCCCGCGTCAATCCTGATTGATACTTGGACCGACTGGTATGCCAGTCACCATCCCGAATGGCCATCGCTTGTTTATGCGGATAATAGTAACGGTGAACTCTATGCTAGCGGTGGCGATCTCTATGGCGGCGTCCCCGATGCTGGAAACTACTACTACACGCTGTTCGACACACCGGACTTGCGCCTTGATCCTGGCGCGATATTGTCCGGCCTCAGCACAGTAGAACTCTTCTTCGGGGAAACCTGGAATGAAGACTATGGTCCACAAGACCTGACACTGCATTACACGCTGAGAGGTTCTTCGACTGTTTACTCCAGACCGGCGACAGCTCCGGTAGTCAGTGGGAAGCAAGTCAATCTCAGCTATACGTGGACATTGCCGGATGACGTCGATTACTTCTGGTTTACGTGGTCTCTGCTTGAACACTCGACGTTCAATGCACTCATAATCACCCAATCGACATAACCGCTATACATAAAAACACTGGCAGGCCGGGCAATTCCCGGCCTGCCGAGGGTTTTTGGGGTCGGGCCGGTCCGGGGAGCGCACGCGTCTCGCGTGCCGGCTTGGGCGTCTCGCCCAAGCCTTTGCTGATGGTCCGGTCCGAACCGCTCCGAACCGTGTTCGGCGAGACGCCGAACACAGCACGCGAGACGCGTG
>JAISAX010000408.1 GCA_031266495.1 Opitutaceae bacterium | reverse complement strand
CGGCCAGCCGCCGCCGGGGCCTCCCGCCCCTCCCCCCCCCCCCCCTCCCGCCCCTCCCGCCACTCCCGCCGCTCCCGCCGCCTCCACGCCCCACCACTCGCCGCCCGGGAGCGCGCCGCGCACCAGCGGCAGCCACGAACCGTGCCACACCAGCGCGTACACCGCGTACACGCCCGGCATCGCGACGACCGACGGGCCTTCCCAGCTTTTCCAGCGGTGAAACGCCACGCCCGCCACGGCCAGCAACGCCGCCGTGACGAGCGCGAAATCGGGCAACCCCCGCGCCTGCGCGAACACGGCGGATGCCAGCGCCAGGATCGTAGCCATCGTGGCGACCAGCGACGACCGCCGCCACACCGCCACTGCGGCCATGAGCAGCGCGGCGAGCAATTGCCAGCCGGTGGCCACCGCCGGGTTGTTGATCACCTTGACGGCCGGCAGCGCATACGCCGCGAACGCGCAAAAGTATAACAATGCCAGGCCCGCGCCGGAAACGACCGCGCCGAACTTCGGGATTTTGCGTTCCAGCCAGAGGCCGCCCGCCGTCACGCCGAGGCTGACGAACAACAGCTCGGCAAACTTCACGGCAGGCGGCGTGTTGATGGAGATGTAGGCGCCAAAAAACGCCACGCCGATCACCGCCAGCAGCGCGCCGATGCGTGTGGTCCACCAGGCGCCGAGTCGCACTTCGGCGCTCGTGGTGCCGCCGTCGCCGCCGTTCTCTTCGTCTGGCGAAGGCGGCCAGAGCTGGAGTGCTTGCAGCCAAGGTTTCCAGGCCGGCTGCGCGGGCCGCGGCGCAGGCTCCGAAAACGCCGAAAACGAGGGCGGCAATGGCGGCGACGGCGGCGACGCGAACTGCGGGGACCGCGGGGACGATGCGGGTGAGGGCACCGACGAGGGCGAGGGTGCAGGCGAGGATGCGGGCGCAGGCGCGGGCGACGAATACAGCGGGGGCCGCGGGGACGGGGACGGTGCGGGCGACGAAAACGGCGAGAACGGCAAGGGCGGCGGTTCCTCCGTCATCGGCGCGGGCGCGGGCACGAACGCGGGCAGAGGCGAAAACGGAGGCACGGGCATCGGCGGCACCGGCATCGGCAGCGGCAGCGGCGGCGGTTGCGGTTGCGGTTGCGGCGGCGGTTGCAGCGGTTGCAGCGGTTGCGGCTGTATCGGCGGTAACGGGGTGGGGATGGTCGCCGGTCGTTTTTTCGCTCCCGCCGCTCCCGCAACCGCTCCCGCTCCCGCCACTCCCGCTCCCGCAACCGCAATCACACCCACAATCTCCCCGGGGTGTTTCACTTGTCCGGCCTGCCTGGAGGTTTCCCCAACAGTCTCCGCTGTGCAGTGCGCCTCCAGTTCGGCAAGGCGACGTTTGGCCTCGGCAAGGTTGTCCTCAAGGTAACCGAGACGCTTTTTCAGCAATTCCACATCGTAGCGTACATTCATGGCAGGCGTGTCCCGAGAGCAATGGATGCGGGGCCGGTTGTCGAGCGCCCGGAAACGGTGGTGTTGGTCGTGTTGGTCGTGTTGGTCGTGGTTGATATTGCGAGGAGTGGTTGCCAGGAGTGGTTGCGAGGAGTGGTTTTGCCATGCCGAAACCTGCCGTCCCTGCGACAGGGACGCGCGTCCCTGTCGTGGGGACGGTCGTCCCTGTCACAGGTACGGTCGTCCCTGTCGCAGGGACGGGCGTCTCTGTCACAGGGACGCGTGTACCTGTCATAGGGACGGGCGTACCTGTCGTGGGGACGGGCGTACCTGTCACAGGGACGAGCGTCCCTGTCGCGGGGACGGGTGTCCCCGGCACCGGTACTTGCCTCCTCCCGCCTGCGGCGCGCATCCCGTGATGGCACATTATCTTCTTGTTGTGTGTGAGCCGGGGTTACGCGGAGCGTCGTGGCGCGGGCGTCTCGCCCGCATCCGGACGAGGCACGGGCTTTTTCCGCCAATCGCCCGTGAGCGTTGCCTTTCCGCAATGTGGCGCGGGCGTCTCGCCCGCTTCTGCGGGAGGTGCCTCTCACCCTTGCCTTGCTTCAGGGCGGCGCTCCGCGCCGTCTGCGGGCGGGACGCCCGCGCCACTTTCCGGGCAGACGTACCTCTTGTCGGGTTGCCCCCCAAAAAGAAACCGCCTTCGCACGAGAGCGAAGGCGGTTTCGGAATGGACCGGGCGGGCGGGGCGGGGCGGGCGGGCGATCAGCGCTTGGAGAACTGGAAGCGCTTGCGGGCGCCGGGTTGGCCGGGTTTTTTGCGTTCCTTGGCGCGTGGGTCGCGCTTGAGGTGTCCGGCGACCTTGAGGGGGGCGCGGAGTTCGGGGTTCATTTTCTGGAGGGCGCGGGCGATGCCGTGCGCAACCGCCCCGGCCTGGCCGGCGACTCCGCCGCCGTTCACGTTGACCGTGACGTCGATCTTGTCTTTCAGCGCCACGGTGAGGAGGGGCTGGTAGGCTTGCTTGGCAAAGTTCTCGTGCGAGAAGTAGCTGTCGAATTCACGACCGTTGGCAACGAGTTTGCCGGTGCCTTCGGTGATTCGGACTCGGGCGGTGGCCGTCTTGCGACGTCCGGTGCCGATAAATGTGGTTTCTGCGCTCATGG
>JAISAX010000349.1 GCA_031266495.1 Opitutaceae bacterium | reverse complement strand
ATTGAAGAGCGAACCAAGGAGCTGGCGAGGGAGTTTACCGGATTGGGAATAAATGACCGAGTCAGCGACGCTGGCTCGCTCTTCAATCCCCGCGCATCTTCGCTCTGTTTATTTCCTTACGGTTCCTAATCTACGGGTTCCCCTCGCTGCTCTTGTCGCCTTTCACATTGACTCCAGCGTCTGGTCAAGCTGGCACGGGCTTCGCAAGCGAAGCCCGTGCTACGGAATGGCCGCAAAAAGTCACAGGAACAGATTACCGGCGCGCCTCGTGGTGACGCCTCCATTCCCCGGGAGACATTCCCGTGGCGCGCCCAAAAGCCCTCGTGAAATAGGTGACGCCCGAAAAACCGCACATGATCGCGATGGCTTCAATCTTTGTCCTGGAGCTTTCCAGAAAACGCTTGGCCTGCCGCAGCCTGCGCCTCTCCAGAATGTGCTGGAACGTGTCTCCGCCAAACTCCCGGCACAACTCCGAGATGCGGTTGGGATGAAGTTGCAGGCTGTCGGCCACCGTCTGGCGGTTGATGGGACGGTGGTAGTTGTCGTTGATCATGCGATCGACCGCCATCCATGTCGCCGTCGCCTTGCTGCGGGGAGGCACCTCCTTTTTGTCAATCGACTGGAGCCACTCGATCAAAAGCAACCACAGGGCGCGGCACAGGTGGACGCCCGTCTGGTTGGCGCTTTCCCGATGGTTTACCGAGAGCAGCGTTTGCAGCAGGGACGCTATCTCGACCGGACGTTCCTCGTGCCAGTGAAACCAGAACGGCGCGGGGTAAATGTCGCCCGGCCCCGAACCCTCGACCATCACGACGCGGGTGTAGCCTTCAAAAAATACCGCGCTGATATACCGGCAGGGGTAACGAAACAGCTCGTCATCATGCGTATCCACCGGGAAAAACCACAGGTCGCCCGGTTGCATGTGCGCCTCGATGGTCACGGATTTGCGCACAAACGCGATGTCGTGCCGTCCTGACAGGATGAGGCCGAGCCGGGACATGGGACAGCATCGCCAGCTTCGCTGCCCGTGCGAGGTCTCCCTGGGGAAAGAGTCGTCGCCCATATAAAACGCGCCACCGCTGTTCCCCGCTCCCCCCCCTGCCCCTGCCCTTTCCTCTTCCCTTTCCTCTTCTTGCTCCGGCGATGGTCGGGACGTTTGAAAGGAGCGGGAGGATTGAAATAACAAATCCTGGATTCGCGGCAATTGGGCGCGAAGCGCGTCAAGCGAGAGCCGCCGTTGCGTGCTTTGATTGCCTTGTGTGCTTTGGCTTTGAGTAGTGGATTCCATGGACAGGAGGGGAAGGGGGGGGAGGAGGAAGGACGGGGGCGGGCGGATACCATTGCGCGTCACTTGAGCCGGTCCATTCGTTCACGTAGTTGCCAGGCGCGGACGTAATCAACGTCCATCGTCGCGGGCAGTTTCGCGTCGTCCACGTCGGTCGTCGCCCAGCCGCCCAGTTGCACGTTGAGTTTCAGGTAGTGGGGGACGTTGCTGACGCGCTCGCTGGTCCATTCGGCCTTTTTCACGCCATCAATAAACCAGGCGAGTACGCCGGGTTCCCACAGGAGCCCGAAGGCGTGCCAGCCGTCGGGCGTGGGACCGAAGTAGATTTGCGAGCTGCCCCAGCTTTTGTGTCCGGCGCCGTAGCCGTCCCAGTGAATGGCGATGTTGTTGCGGCCGGGGCCCCACTCGGAGAGGATTTCCATGATGTCGATCTCCATGCCGCCGTGCGTAGTGTCGCGTCGGATACCGCCGTCGATTCCCGTGCCGAAGGCGGGGCCGCGGTCGGGCATCATCCAGAAGGCGGGCCAGAGGCCGCGCACGCGGGGGATGCGGATGCGGGCCTCGAAATAGCCGTACCGCTGGGTCCATTTACCGAAGCTCTGGAGGATGCCGGCGGTGTAGTCGCGCGTGCCGAGGGCGGGGTCGTTGTTTTCGTGGCCGGATTTTTTTTCGACGCGGAAGCGGGCAAGGCCGCCGGAGAGGACGACGTTTTCGGGCGCGTAGCGTTGCAACTGCCCGGGCGCGGGGCCTGGCCACGGGTAACGCGTGCTCCAGAGGCGGGTGTCGAGGGCGCGGGTGTCGAAGTTTTCGTCGAGGGTGCGTATCCAGTCTCCGGTGACGGGGGGACGGCGTCCGAGCCAGCCGGGGGGCGTGACGGGGATGTCGCGCTCCCCGGGTTTGCTGAAGGTGCGCGCGTCGGCCGCGACGGCGGGAGAGCCCCAGGCCTTGAGGTTCCGGATGATGACGGGCGTCGGCTGCGCGGGGGAAATAAGGAAAACCTGGATACCGGTGATGCGGGCGGGGTCGAGCGGGTAAGGGGGGGAGCCGTTGCCTTGGCCGAAGAGGAGGGCCAGGGGCGTGGTCTGGCCGGGGGGAAGTTCGGTGATTTGGGTGTTCCATGGCGATTTTTCCCAATCGCCGGCGTTGTCCACGCGGAGACCGGCGCGGACGGGCTGGTCGCCCTGGTTGGTCAGGTCCACGCGCACGCCGCCGAAGGCACCGAGATCCCGGCCGCCCGCGGGCATGGGGAAACGGATACATGGATAGGGCGCGCCGTTTTCAAACACGGCGCGGATGGCTTTCACGCCGTCGATGGTGATGATTTCAACGCGGCACTTGTCGCTGTTGAAACGGGCGGCATCAAGCGTGTCCGGGGCGAGGAGTTCGCCGCTGATGTTGGGCGCCAGGGGCGGTATGTCCCGGGCCGTCGCCGTCGCGGGCGGCCGCGCCGAAAAGCACAGCAGGAGCACAAGCGTGGAAAACCGGAATGGTACGAGACGAAAATGTGTGCGCATGGGAGGAGGGGGGGGGGGG
>JAISAX010000328.1 GCA_031266495.1 Opitutaceae bacterium | reverse complement strand
GCCGCCCGCTTCCCGCTGCTTCTCACCGCGTTCTTCTCTGCTCTGCTTCACTTTATAGAGGATTTTTGGCTTAGTCGCCATACTTCACCATATCCTTTGCGGCCTCCCCAAGCTTGACTCGTCTCCAGCCTTCACATACGACCCTTCGCACGCGGCGTCCCGCCACCTTTCGTATCCAGCCAGACATGACAGACATGAGCAAAACCATCGTCATCCTCAACGGACCGAATCTCGACCGGCTCGGCAAACGTGAGCCCGAAATCTACGGTTCCACGACGCTGGCCGGCCTGGAGGCGCAACTCCGCGCGGAGTTTGGCGGGCAGGCGAAGCTGGAGTTTTTCCAGAGCAACCACGAAGGCGCGCTCATCGACCGGATCGCCGCGCTGGCCGACGCCGCCACCGCTGTTGCCGACGCTGCGGGCAAGGGCGGCATCGGCATCGTCATCAACCCGGGCGGATTCACTCACACGAGCGTGGCCCTGCGCGACGCGCTCGCCGGCGCCGGTCTGCCGGCGGTGGAGGTGCACATCTCGAATATCCACAAACGCGAGGAATTTCGCCACCGTTCGCTGACCGCGCCCGTCTGCCATGCGGCCATCACCGGACTCGGGCTCGAAGGCTATTTTGCGGCCGTTCGTTACCTGTTGTCCATAAAACCGTAAAACTGTGACCGGCCCCGTATCCACCAGCCAGGCCCCAGCTCCGGAGCAAGCGGCGGAGACTCCCGAGCCCGGTGCGCCCGCGCCGGACGCGCCGGCTCCGGCGGCGGCGGCGACCGCCTGCTGGTACGTCGGGCACACCAGGCCACGCTGCGAAAAAAAGTTTGCTGCGCTGATGAAGGCCGAGCGTTTCGAACACGAACTGCCGCTGATCGAAAGCGTCCGCCGCTACGGACGGAAAAAGAAAAAGTACCTGAAACCGGTATTTCCCGGTTACGTGTTTATCCGGATCATGCCCGAGCAGAAGCCGCGCTGTTTCCAGCAGGAGCTGCTCGTGCGGCTGATCGACGTGGACCAGCAAAAACGTTTCGAGCGGCAACTGAATGACGTCCGCAAGCTCGTCGCCTCCGGGCTGGAGGTCATGCTGCTTTATCCGCAGATCAAGCGCGGCGCGATGGCGCGCATCCGCAGCGGACCGCTGCGCGGCGTGCAGGGCGTGATCGACAATCCCCAAAACCCTGGCGGCATCGTCCTTGTGGTGGACGTGCTCCAGCAAGGCGTGCTGGTAAAAGTGCCGGTCGAGGATCTGGAGATCGACCCGTAAAACCGGGCCGGCCTGTTGTCCCTTTGAGGCCGGATTACAACCAGCGGGCTCATTTTTTTTAACCGCTAAAGAACGCTAAAGCCAGACCTCTCCCGGGCCAGAGCCCCCCTCTTCTTTTTCCTCCCCCCTCCGTCTCTCCCGGTTCGATTTTAGCGTTCTTCAGCGTACTTTAGCGGTTCCCGATCTGCTGAATCCGGATACAGCGGCAGTCGGGGAAGAGGCGGTTTTCCGGGCGTGCCGGGAGGATCGGATTGGCGAAGATTAGCGCAGATTAGCGGTTACCCCGCCCCCGTTTCCGTTCATGCGCCGAACAGCCGCGTGAGCGTATCCCAATGCCGGAAAAGCGCGCCGACGGCGTGCATCACCGCGCATGCGGCCAGCGCCGCGGCCACGTCATCGACGACCACGCCCCAGCCGGCCGGCAGCCTTTGCAGGCGCGAAATGCCGAAAGGCTTGGCGATGTCG
This sequence comes from Opitutaceae bacterium, assembly GCA_031266495.1. The sequence goes on along the minus strand of JAISAX010000328.1, from coordinate 2,994 downwards.
AACACCCGGAACAGACAAAAACCCGCCAGAAAGATCGCCCACGGAGCGCGCCCGACCCACTCGGCCGGCAGGCACTGCCAGCCGATGTAGCAGAGCGGCATCGCCATGAATTCGTCGAGCACCACGCAACCGGGGTCACGCCGGCCGAGCCGCAGCTCGGCCTCGCCGCAAATGCCCACGGCCAGCCAGAGACCGGCCAGCGCCAGCAATGCGAACGGGAGCGGATGCAGGTCATAAAACACGAGCACGCTGTAAACCGCGCCGGCCAGCGATCCCCAGGTGCCGGGAGCCTTTTTGGCGCGGCCCACCGGACCGACCAGCGCGAGGGCGAGAACGGCCCGCGTCGGCAAAAAACGCGGCCATACAGGATGACCGGGGTCGATGCTCTTCATGGCGAGGCGGAAGGCTCCTCGATTATCAGGCTCCAGTTATTGCGGAAATAACGGTAGCCCGACCAGACTGTCAGCACCGTGCCGGCAATGAAGCCGGCCATGCCGATCGTGTGCACCCGGTCGGAAAAGCGCATCAGATCGACGGCGATCAGCCGGCCGATATCGACCCGGATGACGGTGGCAGCCAGCAGGAACCCGATTGCGATGAGCTGGGTGAGGGTTTTCGCCTTGCCGCCCCGGTCCGCCGCCACCACCACGCCCTTCGACGACGCCAGCATGCGCATGCCCGAGACCATGAACTCCCGGCACAACGTAACCAATGCCAGCACGATCCATATCCAGTCGTGATGGATAGCCACGAACGCGACCATCAGGCCGATGACAAAAATCTTGTCGGTGAGAGCGTCCATGAACTTGCCGAAGTTGGAGACGATTTTCCGTTTGCGTGCGATGTAGCCGTCGAGCCAGTCGCTGACGCCTGCGCCGACAAACAACAAAAAAGCGAGGGAGGCGGCGCCGGGCCATGACTGGTACATGAGCGCGACGACCAGAAAAGTCAGCGGGACGCGAGAGAGGGTGAGCAGATTGGGCAGAGTGAGCACGGCGTAAGTACTTTGGAACAGAGTATCCGGCCGAGACCTTGGCAAGGATGGATACGCATTTGGGGGGGGGGGGGGGAGAGGGAGGGCACCGGGAAGAGGGGGTCGGCGCCGCCCGGAGAGATGGCATTCCCGGACAGGGATTTTTTTTACACAGAGGTCGCCAAGGACACAGAGCTATGACACAGAGTTCACAGAGGCGTGGTTTGATAAATCCAGGGTTCATCTGTTTTCGTTACAGATTGGTTTTTAATAAAATATGAGGAATTCAAAGAGATCCGAAAAGTCGTTTGGCTCTCTGTGAACTCTGTGTCTGAGCTCTGTGGTCTCTGTGTCAAAATTGAACAGGTTATTTTTGCTCGGTTCCTTACCCTCCACTTATCCGCATAAACCACGGCAATCTTGTGCGGCTGCGGGGAGCCCGCCCAATCTCCGGTTACATTTCATGCAACACGCCCTGAAAGCCACGCAGCCCCCGCCCGCACCGGTCATCGCGACAGGCGCGGAGCGTTTCCCGACATGTCGGGAGGGTTTTCCGACTCACATTCGCGGACGGGGAGGGGGAGAGACGGTGCAGCGGCACCCGAAAATCCAGCATGTCGGTTTGTGTTGAATTTTCAACCACGGGTATGGATGGCAGGTTTTTATAAGAGCGATGGAAGACCTGTCCTGCGCGTGCTGTTTCGATCTCGACCCCGACGCTCAACATGTCGCTTTCCCAGACGGCGGGGATCGGGAATTGCAATGTGATGTCCGCCCATGCGTCGCCCGCAAGTGCGTCGAATGTTTGCGTGCCGATGGTTTGGCCCGACGCGGTGGACACGGTCACCCGTCACCGGAGCGGGGAAAAGGCGGGACTGACCGGAAGATTCAATACCTTGATGTCGAGGGTTTCTCCGGGGAAAATATTTTTGCGATACGACACCACCACACGCGGCTGTGTATCCTCCGGGAATGACACGCCGTTCAGCCGGCTGGCGAAACACGAAATGATGTCCAGCAAGGCGTGCGTGTGCGCGTAAGAAGGTTCGACCGACGTTGCCTCCACCCAGTCATTCCAGGTCTTGATGTGCAGGAAATCCGGGCTTCCCGCCAGGGACGCCTCAAAGCCCTTGCGAAGCGTCTGCGTGCCACGGCTGCTGACGAAGTTTCGCGCATTTTTCCGGGCCGAATAATATCCGGGCTGAATGCCCGCGCCGTAAATCCTGCCATCCTCCGCCTTCCTGATTTCCGCCCCCAGATTGCGGTAGCCTTGCAATCCCGGATCAAGCGGTTGGGTGAAGTGATAAATGCCGTCCGTCTCGTGCAACATGCCGCGAATGTAGTCCTCCGTGAACTCGCCCTTCACCGCCCAGGTCACATCGCTCAACGGTTCCGTCACGTAAAAAAATGGAGTGCCGCTTTCGTTGCGGATTCGGCACAGCGCGGCGGAGAGGTCTTCAACCTTTCGCAAACCTCCGCTGCCGTAATCCAGCATCATCGGGCGTCCGTTCCATTGGAACCATGCCGGGTGGGTGCCGTATTTGTTCAGTAACGCTGTCGTCAACCGGACCAGATCGTCCGAACGTCTGGCCGCGCCTTCCGGGGAGATGGCATGCACGCTGGGCAGCACCCTGGTTCCCGTGGCGGTGGCGGCATCCAGGTATTTCTCATAAACGCCCAGCCAGTAGTTCACCGTCCTCTTTTCGTTCACGAAGCAATAGACGGCCAGCGCACTTTCGGGCACGGCCTCTTTCATGGTGCGCAACTGCCACACATAATCCGGTTCGTCTCCCGGCGCGAAAGGCCGGTCGTAACAAAAGCGATATTGCTCGCTGTGTCCGCGCGGGAAACACCAGCTCGGGCACGCATGAAAAATGACCGGAACGGATCTCGTCAGGTTTCCCTGCCGTGCGGCGGAGGGTTTCGCGGCCCGGACGGAATGGACGGAAAATTGTCCGTAACCAAAAAACAAATACAAAAGGACGATGCAATACAGTTTCATAGGTTGTCTGGATGGAGAG
>JAISAX010000282.1 GCA_031266495.1 Opitutaceae bacterium | reverse complement strand
CGCGGCGCCCCCCCCCCCCCCCCCCGGGCGGCGATACAAACAGAAGCGTGGTAAGAAAATGAATACGCTACCGGATAGTGTGGCGGTGGTTCTTCGCCGCCAGCAGGGCCAGCACGATGCCGCCCGCGAGAAGGGCGGTGGTTGCAGGTTCGGGAATGGCAAACGAGGAAGCCGAAACCGTAAATTCGTTGAGCGTGGCAGTGCGAGGCTGACTGCCTGAAGCGGCCCATATCTTGAAACCGGCACCCGTGATACTGGTGGTGGCAAGATTCAGGTCGTAACTGATCCATCCGGAGACATTGGCACCGTTCACGAACAAGGCGGCGGCCTTGGTATCCAGATCATATTTCACCGTGATGTCCGTATAGGTTACCGACGAGGTGGTGCTTGCGGGAAACGCTGGCAGTTGGGTCGAGCTGGTTGAATCTGCCAATGTTGTGGTGGTACCATTGGTAAACAGGGTCCAGCGTCCGTCGGGGCGAACGATGGCCCAGAGGAGACCGGAGTTTGTGGCGTTTATGTCACTGGAGTCCGAGATCGTTCCGGCAAGGAAGCCGACTGCCACCCAGTCGACGGGCACGACGCCGTTTCCAATGTCTCCGGAATGGAGCGCCTCGTTATTGATCACATATTTGCCGGAAACCTCGATGATCCCCGCGGTGAGAGCCGAAAGCGTCGTGCCTGTCGAGATGGCGCCGCCCGCTTTTCCTCCTGTATTCGATGATATGATACGATCGGATCCGGCGTCATAATAGGCGTAGTCGCGGAAAAACCAGTGGTTGCCGGTCAGCCCGGTATTGTCGGTTGTCGCCGCGGCTGCCGCCGGTTTGCCGGAGGATGTCACCGTGGTAAAGTCATCGTGGATAATGACCGCCGCCGACGCGGTGGCCGGGAGCAGGGCGGCCATCGCCGCAAGGACGGCGCAGCCGGTGATCGGCCGAGGCCGCATCCGTGCAAGGAGGGAGGTTGTGGTGTTCATGGACAATTTTGTTTGTTGTTGGCGGTGTGGGTTCATGCGCCGGGCCGGAAAACCGGTCAGGCGTAAAGCGGGGAAGCCGATGCAAGATCGTCGGGAGATGAGGCCGGCCTGGCGGATGAAGATTCGGGGCCGGGTTGTGAAGTTTCCTGGCGGATACGATCCAGTTGCCGGATAAAAATGCCTCCGACAACGGAACGGGCATGGAACGGGAACAGGTTGACCTGCTGGCCGTCTCCGACGGTCTCATACCAGTCGGTGAGCGGAACGCGGGTCGCTCCGGCACTCACCCAGGCGCAGGCGAAATCGGCAAGGGCGTGAAAGTCGTCCGCTTCGCCGGTGATGCTGGCGGTCCAGAAAATCCAGTCGAGCTTGGTGTAGGTGCGGCGGCTGTCCAGCGGCAGACCGTGCCGGTTTTGTCGTGTGCGATAAAAATCGAATTCGCGACGGGCGACCTCGGGAGGGAAGAGATCGAGGCCGAGAAGACGATCCCAGACGAGATTGTATTTTTGCGACCAGGTGCCGGGACGGTCAAAGGCGAGGCGGTAGTGGTCGCCATCGTCAGCCATCTGTTGCCAGCGGACGGCCATGTCCTCGGCCAGCCGGCGCACGCGGACCGATTCGGCATCGTGGCCGAGCAGATCGGCGAGGCGGGCGTAGCAGCCGAGCGCGAGGATGGCCTTGAGGGAGAGGTTGGCGTTGTGCGCGAGGTGTCCGGCGAAGTCGTCGGTGCAGAGCTGGTTCTCGGGATCGAGTCCCCTGGCTTCGAGGTAGCCGGCCCACCGGGAGAGGAGCGCCCACCATTTGCGGGCGCAGGCGGGATCGTCTTGCTTCAGGCAATACGCGGTGACCAGAATGAGCATGTCGCCGCACTCCTCGACCGGCATTTGGCAGGCCTCGCTGGTCTCGCCGCCGCCGTAGAGCTGGCCGTTGGCGAGCGGATAGGTGCCGAGATCGTGCGGAGCAAAGGGAAACTTCCACCGGGGGGAAGCGGCGTAAACGAGCACAGGTTCAAGCTGTGCCCGGAGAAGCGCGGGGTTGAGCGCGAGAAAGAAGGGCGAGGACGGATACGTGACGTCCACGGTGGCGATGCAGCCGTTGGAGGTGTTTTCCTTGGAGAAATACAGCGGCGTGCCATCGAGATCGGCAACGAGCTTGTGCGCGCCCAGGCATTGGCGGAAGGCGAGCGCGGCGACGCGGGCGTAGTCTTCGCCGCCCCGTTCGCGGAGTTGCCGCATGAGGCGCGTGTCGCAAGCAACACACTCGTGATGGATGCTGGCAAAGGCGGCGTCGGACTCGACGAGGAGACGGGCGGCGTCCATGCCGTTGCGCCGCCACCAGGGACGCAGCTTGCGGTGGAGGAATTCGATGCTGTAAACGTCGTCGTAAGCGAGAAGCACGCGGCCGCTGACGGGAATTCCGGATACGCGCCCGAGTGAAACGAGCGCAGCCATGCAGGGCCACGAGGTGTTGATCGTGGCGGGCTGGCCAAAATCGTCATCGGACGGAAGCCGTCCGGATTCGGCGAACCTCCTGCGAAACTCGACACGCGAACCGAGATGCGTCGAACCGACGACATCGGAGGGAAGCGCCAGGTAGGCATGTCCCCAGTCGATGCGCTGGTAATCGCCCGGGCGGGCGAGGAGACGCTGGTTCCTGGAGGAAATCGTGACGACGTCGAGGTCGCCGGCGCGAAGGCGGCCCCAGACGACGTCGTCGTTGACCGCGTCGGTGGCGATCTCGGCGCCGACATCGCAGTAGAACGAGAGTTCATGTTCGTATCCGTCGGTGGATACGGCATCGAGGATGATCCAGGCAAGGGGGCGCGACAGCCAGTCGAGATCGTGGGGAAGCGCGGGTGTCAGGAACGTGAGCGTGAGGCGAACGGGGCCTGCCTCGAAGGTGTAGCGGGTGCGGGTGGGCAGGACTTCGAGCGAGAGCTGGCGCGGGACGAGGTTGCCATCGCCATGCGGTTCGCCGCTGGGCGCCCGCGTCCCGCACAGGCGCCACGTCTTTCCGTCGATGCGCGCGACGCAGACGAGTTCCTGAGTCACGCCGGTCCAGTGGCGCGTGGCGCTGTCGAAAAGATTGTCGGAGCCGGACCAGAGGCTGAGAAAGGGATCGTGAACCACGAGCGGGACCGCCGGAGGGCGGAAACGGGTGGCGGTCTTGTCGTCGGAAACGTGACGGGTGTGGTTCATTCGGGCTTGAAAGGCAGAGGTGCGGCGGTGCGGGGGGGGGGGGGGATCCGGGGGGTCCCGATCAGGAAGAAACGTGATTTTCAGATAATAGCGTGATTTTATCCT
>JAISAX010000602.1 GCA_031266495.1 Opitutaceae bacterium | reverse complement strand
CAACTCGCGAGCCGCTGGACCGCGTGGCCACCTTGCGCGCCGGCGCGGTGGATATTCGCGGTTACCTGCGGGTGATCGGGCGGACGGGGCGGTTCCCTCGCGGTTATCACGCCGGCCATACGGCCGCCATGCTTTCGGCCTGGTTGCGCGAACTGGGCGGATTTTACACGTACGCGACCGAGGAGGGGCCGTTTCTCCCGTCCGTGCTGGCCGAGGCCAATGCCGCCGTGCTGCATTCCGATAATCCGGTGGGCAAGCTTTTCCTGGTGCTCAATACTCCGCAGTGGGAGCCGTTGATGGTGTCGGTTTTCCGCCGCGAGGCCCAGCGCGCCGCGCTCGTCGGCATGCTCGCGTGGCGTCGCAATGGCCGGCCCGCCGCCTGGGATGCGCTCGTCCGGAAGGGGTTGCTCGTCTCGGCGCCGGTTGATCCGTTCGGCAATGGCGAGCCGCTTCGCAGTGATTTGCAAAGGCCGCGCATCTGGAGCGTGGGCATCGATGGCGTCGATCAGGGCGGGTTCGGCAATGGCGAGAATGTGGGCCAGCCCGATGACCTGGTCTGGCCTTGACCTTGGTGACCGGTCATCACGGTCACCGGACAAATATCTGCCGTTCACGGGTGGTTCCGGAATTTGACCGCGAAGGTTGCGAAGGTTGCGAAGAACGCCCCCGGGCCTACGGCTGGTAGAGCCAGAACCGGCGCGTCTGCTGCTGCCAGGCCAGGCAACGGTCGCGCCAGTCGTGCCGGAACGCCTCCAGGTTGACCTTCGCGCCGTCGCGCCTGAGCGCTTCCCACCAGGCCGTGGAGCCGACGTGGATGTTGAAACTGCGGGCATCCCTGGCATCGAGCCGGACAAAGGGATTGGGCGGCGCGTACGTGCAGGCCAGGCGCATCATTTCGAAACTCAGCTGCGTCGGTTCCCAGGCCTCCCAGTTGGTGATTTCGACGTAGAGTCCGCTGACCGTCTTGCCCTGAGCGTCCCTGGCCGTGATCTTGCGGAAGCCCGCGCCGTTGATGCGCAGCGCGCCGAGATCGGTCGCGAGCTGCCCGGGCGTCTTGCCCTTGAAACTGATCGAGCGAAACGGAAACGCCTTGCCCAGCCCGTGCCTGAAGCCGCTGTACTCGCACCCCAGGCCCACCATCGCGTAACCGATGACCGCCCCGAAATCCTGCACCAGAGGCGAAGTCGGCACGTAAGCCAGCCCCGTCTCCGGCCAACGCATGGAGCGCCGCCAGCCGCGCATCGGCACGATGGTGAGCTTGCCCCGGGCGCGCGTCGCCTCCGGCACGGCCAGCATGCCCGGCGTCAAGGCCGCGATCCGGGCGAGTTCGGCGATCGTCAGCCCGTGCACGTAGGGCATCTCGAACGCGCCCACCCCGCTCATCAGGCTCCGGTCGAGCGTCGGCCCGTCAACCTTGAGACCCCCGAGCGGATTGGGCCGGTCGAGCACGATCACCTCCACGCCGTGCCCGAAACACGCCTCCATCGCGTACCGCATGGTGACGTTGAACGTGTAGGAACGCACCCCGATGCCCTGCAAGTCGATGACAAGGGCATCCAGCCCCTTGAGCTGGGCGGCAGTCGGCTTGCGGTTGGCCCCGTGCAACGACCAGACCGGCAAGCCCGACGCCCCATGCCGCACATCCCCGAAACTCTCCCCCGCCTTCACCTGCCCCGAAAGGCTGTGCTCGGGGGCGAACAACGCCACGAGCCGCGTCCCCGGCGCGCGCCGCAACACATCGATCGAGCTCTCGCCCCGCCGGTTGACGCCCGCCGGATGCGTAAGCAACCCGATCCTCTTGCCCGCCACGGCCCGGAACCCGGTTTCCGCCAGCACATCGATCCCCGGCATCACCGGCCAGATCGCCGGAGCCGGCGCAGACACGCCCGGCACCGGGGGAGGGGGGGGAGGGGGGGGGAGGGAGACCGGAGCCGCCGGCGGCGGTGACGACGACGACGACGAGGCCGCCGGAGCGCCCGCCGCCTGTCCGGATAGGGCCACCGCCGCGGCCGCCGCCGGCTTCGCCGCCGCCTTCTTGCGGGCACTGCAGGCCATGAGCGCGAGCAACGGAAACATAACGACAGCAAGAAAGCGGATAATGGATGGGCGTGACAGACCGGACATGCGAAAGCCGCCCACTGTGAATCCGTCCGCCGATCCGTCGAGCAGGAACCAGCCCCCCTTTCCCCCCCCCCCCCCATTTTTCCACCGAATCCCCCCCGAATTCCCGCCGAATCCGGCATTGACCGTCCCGAATCCCGCCGCGTAGCGTGACCGGTTTCTACACTCGCAACCCGTTTCCACTTTACCACCACCCGTGAACATCGAAGTCCAGGACATTTCCACCACCCGCAAGAAGCTCGTCGTCTCGCTCGACGCCTCCGAAATCGACGCCGAACGCCAGACCATCGTCAACGAAATCCTCCGCACCGTGCGACTTCCCGGCTTCCGTCCCGGCAAAGCCCCCGCGGCCATGATCGAAAAACGCTACGCGAAGGAAATCGACAACGAGTTTCGCCAGAAAATGCTCGCCAAAACCTGGCGCAACGCCCTCGAACAACACAAACTCGAAGTCATCCAGCTCATCGACCTCGCCGACGGCGACACCATTGCCACCGGCGCCCCCGCCACACTCACCCTCACGGTCGATATCCAGCCCGAATTCGAACTCCCCGACTACACCGGCCTGCCCACGACGATCAACCCCGTCGATCCGACCGACGCCGAAATCGACACCGTAATCCAAAACCTCCGCACCGAACGCGCCGACTTCAAGACCACCGAACGCCCCGCGCGGAAAGGCGACTACGTCAAACTCGCCTACGAAGGCGCCCTCGACGGCAAACCCGCCCTCGAACTCGTCCCCGACAAACAAATCTACGCCTCCATCCCGCAAACCTGGGAAGAAGTCGAAGGCGACCACGAAGGCCACATCCCCGGCCTCGGCAAGCACCTCGCCGGCGTTGCCAAAGACGACAGGAAAGACATCCCCATCACCTACCCCGCCGAATTCCCCCCCGCCCCCCCCCTCGCCGGCAAGACCGTGACCTACACCGTCACCATCCAGGAAATCCGCGAACGCACCCTCCCCGCGCTCGACGAAACCTTCCTCAAGGCCCACCAGGCCGACACCCTCGACGCCCTCAGGGAAAACCTCCGCACCCAGCTCAAACTCCGCAAGGAAAACGCCAACCGCAACGACCAACGCCGCCAGATCGCCGAGGCCCTCGACGCCAAAGTCGCCTTCGAAGTCCCCGAAAGCCTCGTCGAGGCCGAGACGCAAAACGTCCTCCGCAACTTCATGGAGGAAAACCTCCGCCGCGGCGTCCCCGCCGAGCAATTCGAGAAGGACAAGCAAGAACTCTACGAAGGCGCGAAAAAAGCCGCCACCACCCGAGTCAAGACCCGGCTCATCCTCGCGAAAATCGCCGACAAGGAAAACCTCAAAGTCACCGAAGCCGACATCAACGCCTGGCTCTACCAGCACTCCATGCGCAACGGCCAGCGCCCCGAGAAGCTCCTCAAGGAACTCACCAGGGACCGCGAGCAACTCCGCACCATCCAGCAAGGGATCATTTTCGACAAGACCCTTGAATTGCTCGTCACCCGGGCCACCGGGACAACCCGACCCGCCACCGCCTGACCCGCCAGCGCCGCCGGTGCCAACGGTTCCACCGCGACGGCACCCGCACCGCCACCGGCCACCGCCACCGGCGATCATCTCAAGAGACCCGCACCCACCACCCAAAAGCACCACACAACGTGAGCTACTACGTACCCATCGTCCTCGAAAACACCGGCCGCGGAGAGCGGTCGATGGACATCTATTCCCGCCTGCTCAAGGACCGCATCATCTTCATCGGCACCCCGATCGACGATGGCGTGGCCAACGTCGTCATCGCCCAGTTGCTCTTCCTCCAGATGGAAGACGCGAAAAAAGACATCCACCTGTACATCAACTCACCCGGCGGCGTCGTCACCGGCGGCATGGCGATCTACGACACGATCAACTTCCTCCAGTGCGACGTGGTCACCTACTGCGTCGGCCAGGCCGCCAGCATGGCCACCGTGCTCCTCTCCGCCGGCACGAAAGGCAAGCGGTTCGCCCTGCCCAACAGCCGCGTGATGATCCACCAGCCCAGCGGCGGTGCCGGCGGCCAGACGGCCGACATCGCCATCGCCGCCAGGGAAATCCTCCGCTGGCGCCGCACCCTCAGCGAGACCATCGCCCGCCACACCGGCAAGACCGCGGAGCAGGTGGACAAGGATTCCGACCGCGACTACTACATGAGCGCCCTCGAAGCCCAGGCCTACGGCCTCGTGGACCACGTGGTCGCCAGCACGCGCGACGCCCAGAAACTCGCCACCGGCGAAGCCACCGCCGCCTGAGAACATCCGGAAACCGGATCTGCGGACACGGGCGACCTGACCACGCTGATCCCGCGTGCTTGCCTTCCACCGGGCAAAACACCCGCTATGCAGAAGACTCGCAGCTCGCCAGCTGCCCGGGGCGCGCTCCGGCAGAACGTTCAAGCTGAAAACCGCAACAAAGGGAGACCGCTAAAGGGCGCTGACGGACGCTAAAACCAAACCATCGGGAATGTCCGGTTTTAGCGTCCGTCAGCGCCCATTAGCGGTCTCCCTTCTGTTCAGGCAGAACACCTGACATTCAACAGTCCGGTATCCGGCTTTCCATTAAATGTCAGATGTTGAGCGTTAAATGTCCAGTGTTCGCCGTTCGCCGTTCAGCGTTCAGCGTCCCCTCGCCCCGCTTCCTCGCTCGCGGTTCGCATGCTCTCCCGGATGCTGTGCATTTCCCCCAGAATCGCCTCCGCATGAGGCAGCAGCACGCGGCCTGCTTTCGTCAGCGTGCTCCTGCGCCCGTGCCGCCTGAACAACGGGGCGCCCACATCGTTTTCCAGCCCGATGATCGCCTGGCTCACCGCCGATTGCATGAGCCCCAGCAAGCGGCCGGTCTCCGTAAAATTGCCGACCTGCGCCAGCGTCCAGAACGCCAGCAGCTTCCGGTTGTCGATCACCCTGGCCTCACGACGCCCGGTTGCTCTCATCACGACCACCGGCAGTTTATGCATGACGGATCGTGAATGCCGCCCCGCGCCCGCCGGGGGCTTTTCCCGTTCGCTGTTCATGACCGGGGTTCGTCTCGGATGATCCGGGGAACAGCCCCGGCGTCAGCACCAGTATCAGGAACAGACAGACTGCCGTTTGTTGCCGGATCGTTGTCATTCGTCATTTCCCCCCCCCCCCTCCCGGCCCGCCCGGTCTTCCACGATGGTGTCGAGCCACATCGTCACCTCGCGGCATCCTTTGCCGGGCAACATCACCAGGAACTCCCGCCGCAGGCCCAGCCACCCCGACGACCGGTGCAGGCTCACCGCCCCCGGATACCGCATCCGGATCACCTCCTTCTTCTCCTCGTAAAAATCCACCTTCCGCAAACTCGCCCTCCACAGGCTCCGCAGCGCGCACAGGGAAATCGTCCTCACCAGCGCCAGCCTGCCATGCGCCCGCAGCTTCCCGCGGTCGTCCGGTTCCGGTTTCTGTTTCGTCGTCGTCGTCGTCATTTCACGTATCGGGTTTTCAAGAGAGTTTTCGGAAATTACCCTCCCCCCCCCCCCCCACGGGACACGGAGCCCGGCCACCGGGGCGCTTTTCCCCGAGCGAAAAAAAAGGGGGGGGGGAGGGGGAGGTCCGGACAGGTCAAGCGGATTGTGATGATTACAGGATGCGGCGCCCCCGACGTCCCCACACGCCAAATACCAGCGCCGCCAGTCCCGCCGCGCCGGCCACCATGCCCGGCTCGGGCACGGCCGTCACGTACAGGGCCGCTACCCGAAAACCTATAAATGCATACTCGTCAGCAGGGACGTTCGCGTAGCGTTGACCGGAGGACGCGAGCGCCCCTATGTCATAGTTGTACGAACCGCCAAGCACGCTGCGCGTGTCGGTATGTGCCGGGTCTCCTGTCTCTGCCGTTCCAGAAATTTCGCCCACCGGAATGGTATCGGCCCATTCAAACAGATTGCCTCCCTGCTGGTGCGTTCCGTAAGGCGAACTCGCGCCCGACACGGCGTTATATGCGTTCACATCCATGAGGTTCCCGTTTGTCCTATTCGAATCCTCGCCCGTTCTGAAGCTCGCAGTGTCGTTCTGTTTCGGCGTATCCGTCATCGGATACGTCTGGTACCCCCCGGTACTCGCGTTGTAATACGCCGCCTTATACCACTCGTCCATACTCGGCAGCAGGTACACCAGGCCGTCCAGGCCCGTGAAATCCCGAAGGATGCTGTTATTCGTGATGCCCAGCGTCGTCAGGTTGTACACCCCGTACTCCGTCGTCTCCGCTCCCCCCTGCCCGTTCGTCAGCCAGTTCACGAACCGCGCAGCATCCCAGAACGACACATAATTCACCGGCTTCGACGCCATGTCACTCTTCACCGTGTACACGTAGTTGTTGTCAACGCCCGAGCGCGTAATGCCTCCGAGCAGCTCGCTCCCCATATTCTCATTATACAGGCCGTGCGTATCCGTCTTCGCCACCGTGTTCAGGAACGCCGCGTACTGCTTGTTCGTCACCTCGTACGTACCGATCTGATACTCGTACGTCACCCTTCCGTAGCCGGTGCTGGTGTCCGGCGTGTTGTTGATGTCGCCGACCGGCTTCATGTCGATCTCTATCATCTCTTCGGTCGCCGTCGCGGCTCCCGTCATTGCCAGCGCCGCCACGAGGAGGGCGGCGAATGTTCGTGTGCAGTTATATTTCATGGTTTTGTTGATGGGAAAAGGGATTCGCAGGGGCGCACGCACCTCGAAACAGGCACCGCCAAATGTCCTGGCGACAGTGGTGCAAGTGGCTGTTTTGCAGTGTGTGGCGGTGAGAGTCATGTGGCGTACGGATGCAGTGAAGGTGCATGTTTTACCAGATTTCCGGGTCAGGTAAACACCTGATTTTTGCGTCTGGATCGCCCGGGAGTAATTGCGGTTGGTAGCAGAAGGTCATGATGAAGAGAGTACGATTACCCTTGGCTTGCCAACTCCTGCTACCTCTCGCCCTCCCGCCCTCCCGCAATTCCCCCCCTCACACTCCGCGGGCGCGGAACTTCGCAGTTGAGATTCATCCC
>JAISAX010000222.1 GCA_031266495.1 Opitutaceae bacterium | reverse complement strand
CTGGACCTACACCGTGGAATTGCGCGACAAGACCGACACCCCCGTAGGCAAAGTCAGCGTCGTGAGCCTCACCGTCTGGCGAGGCAGCGCCGACCACGGCCCCGAATCCACCGGCGTCTGAGGACGCCTCCATTCTCCCCGTCGAAACCCGTCGGCACCTGTCGATCCACGCACCATCAACCAGCCAGTCAATCAGTCAGAAAAAATGTACCAGAAAATGAATACACACAACACCACACAAAACACCGCGTTGCTGCTGGCGACGCTGCTGCTAACGGCGGGAGCCGCGACGGCCCGGGGCGCTACCGTCGGCACCGATTACCTGAGCGATCCCTCGCTGATGGTGGCGGTGACGGGCGGCAGCGAGTCGCGCACGCACGAAAATGGAACGTATGGAGCGGTGGACTACAACTACTACATCGGCACATACGAGGTGACGAACGCGCAGTATGCGAAGTTTCTGAACGCGGTCGGGGTGACGACGACCAACAATGATCTGAACCTGTATCGCCCGGAGCAGCTCAATTACGGGCTGACGTGGAGCAGCGACCAGTTTGACGGGGACAACCGTCCGGTGGTGTATGTGAGTTTTTATGACACGGCGCGATTCGTGAACTGGCTGACAAACGGAGGCACGACAGACTCCGATACGGAGACCGGGATGTACACGCTGAGCGACGGCACAGGAATCACGCGGAATGCCGACGCGTGGAGTGCCGGAGGGTTTGCGATAGCGAACGAGAACGAGTGGTACCGGGCCGCGTATTACGATCCGACCAGGGGCGAGACGGGAGGCTTCTGGGATTATGCGACGCAGAGCGACAACTTCAGCGGTGACCGGAACGCCAGCAATGGGCAGACCTACACGGGTAGCCAAGGTGATGATGGCGACAAGGCGCTGGAGGCGGGAAGCTTCATCCTTGCGGCATCGTATTTCGGAACGTATGACCAGGGCGGCAACGTATGGGAGTGGAATGAAAGTATCCAGTCTGGTACGAACCGTGGATTGCGGGGCGGCTCGGCCTACTCTGCCAGCAGCAACCTCTTCGCCGCGTCTGGTCGCCGCTCCGCCGGTTTGGCGGATGAGGACTTCTTCGTCGGCTTCCGTGTTGTCAGCCTGACGGCCGTGGCCGTGCCCGAGCCGGGCGCGGTGGCCGGAGTGACGGGACTGGCGGCGCTAGTAGTTGGCATCTGGTTACGCCATACCCGACTCCGCCGCGCCAGGCGCGGCTGATGCGTCTCTCCCTCCCCTCCTCCCCCCGGAACGGGGAGGCAACGCTCACGGGCTGGAAGCCCGTGCCACGCCGGAGCGGAGAGGCAACGTTCACGGGCAAGGATGCCCGTGCCACGCCGGTCGAGCCGCGTGACTCCCGTCCGCTACTCCGCCAGTTGCCGCAACAATTCGCGGTGGTTGATCTTCCCGGTGCCGAGCTTCGGAATCGCTTGCACCACACGAAGCTCGCGGGGCGCGGCCAGGTTGCCCAGCCCTTTGTCGCGGAGCGCGGCGCGGATGTCCGCCAGTTGCAGACGCGACTCGTTGGTCACGGCCACGAGTTTTTCGCCCTTGTCGGCATCGGGCACCGCCACCACCGCCACCTGACAGCGCAGTCCGTAGCGCGGAAACGCGCCGGCAAGGGCGTCCTCGACTGCCGTCAGGCTCACCATCTCGCCGCTGATCTTCGCAAACCGTTTCATGCGGCCCCGGATGTGCACATAACGTTCGTCGTCCACGAACGCGATGTCCCCCGTGTCGTACCAGCCGCCGCCGCGCCGGAACTCCGCGTTGGCCTCCGGGTTGATGTAACCTTTCATGATGTTGGGCCCGCGCACGAAGAGTCGTCCGCCGTCGTCCACGCCGGGGACCGGTTCGAGTTTATGTTCGATGCCGGGGAGCAGGCGGCCGGCCGTGCCGGTGCCCGGCTCCATGCGGTTGGCCAGACTGAGGATGGGGCTGCATTCGGTGGCGCCGTACCCTTCGAGGATGCGCACGCCGAACTTGCGCGCCCAGGTGTCGTATGTCGCCGCCTGCACCCTTTCCGCGCCGGCGATGAGGAAGCGCAGCGTGTTGAAATCGTAGGCGTGGGCCTTGCGCGCATAGCCGTTGAGAAAGGTGTTGGTGCCGAACAGCACGGTGCAGCAGCGGTCATAGACGAGCGTGGGCACGATGCGGTAATGCAGCGGCGTCGGGTAGAGAAAGGTGTAACAGCCGCGCACGAGCGGGAAGAGCAGGCCGGCGGTGAGGCCGAAGCTGTGGAAGAGGGGGAGGGCGTTGAAAATGCGGTCGTGGTCCGTCACGTCGATCGTGGCGATGGCCTGGCGGAGGTTGGCGAGGAGGTTGCGGTGCGTGAGTTCGACGCCTTTGGGCACGCCTTCGGAGCCGCTGGTGAAGAGGATGGCGGCGGTGTCCTCCGCCGTCACCGGGGCGTGGCGCAGACGGCGTCCGCAGGCGAGGCGGTTGCGGAGCGCGGCCAGGAGCCGGGTCGCCAGGCCGATGCGCGGGCGCACGTCTTCCATATGGACGAGCGTGATGCCGGCCTCGACGAGCGGGGCGAGGTCGAGCCTGGCTTTTTCCAGAAACCGGCGCGATGTAACGATGCGCCGGATACCGGCCAGTTGCGCGCACCGGAGCATGGTCGCCGTGCCGGTCGTGAAATTGAGGATGGCCGGCACCTTGCCCGCCGACCAGAGGCTGAGGAGCACGAGCGGCATGGCGTTGATGTTGGGCAAAACCACACCGACGCGCTCGCCGCGTTCGCCGATGCGTTCGCCGTGCGCGGGGCCGGGGAGCCGGGGCCAGACGGTGGCGAGGGCGTCGGTCGCGGTCATGAGCCGGCGATACGTGAGTTCGCTGTTGGTGGCGTCTTCGAGCGCGACGTGCGTCGGGATGTGCGCGGCGGTGTCGGCGATGGCGGCGGGGAGGGTTTGCGCGCCTTCGGCCAGATCGACCTCGAATTGTTGTAGCACAAGCTGGTCGCGGAGCCAGAGCGTCGTCTTGTCGCGGGCGACGGTGTTGGAGTATTGCGTGAAACCGGGGGCCTGGAGCGCGGGAGAAAAATGGGCGCTGACGCGAGGGAACCATTTTGTCCAGCCGGCATGTTTTACGAACGGCAGCCGCGTGGCGCCGCGCAGGTAACAGGTGACGACGCGGGCGCGGGTCTTGTGGAGGAGGAACCCGGTGCCGTCGTAGATTTTCATGAGCGAGCCGGTGCGGGTGATCCGGCCTTCGGCAAAGAGGACGAGGCGTCCGCCCCGGTTGAGGTAGTCGATCATTGCGCGAACGGCGTAGGGCGAGGCCGTATCCACCGGAAATGTACGGCGGTTGACCATGAGCCGCCGGTGCAGCCAGCTCGTCTGCGCGGTGACCGAGGAGGTGACGATGCGCCAGTCGTCGTCGAGCGTGGCGTAGAGAAACAGCCAGTCGAGCCACGAGGCGTGGTTGGGGATGAGCAGCACCGGGCCGGGCGTCGAGAGCGCGGCGGTGCCGCGGACGCGAAAGCCGAAGAGCAGGCGAACGAGCAGGCGGGCGAGTAGGCGGGCGGGCGTTTTCATGAAGGTTCCAGTAACAAGGCAGTTTCAGGGCGGTTTCAGGGCAGTTCCTGTTTCCCAATCTCTCCGTCTGACCGGGCGGCAACAGGGTTGGTCCTGCCTGTTTTCCTGCTCCGGGCAGAGAACAGACAGCATCCGGCCATCGCCGAAATCACAAGACTTGCCATGTAAAAGTAATGCCAGGGGATCCACTCGTAGGCGCGTGTGGCGTTGCCTGCCAGCCCGTGCGCGAAGTTCCATGCGTACCAGAGAAAGCATGACAGGAAGAGGCTTCCGGCAAATAACGCTGTCACGGCGACCGCGCGTGAGGGGAGCCTGAAGGCAAGCAGGAAAGCCACAAGCGCCAGGGGAAAACTGCCCAGGCTGCTCCAGAAGAGCAGTTGGGCAGCCAGTTCATCAGAGGGGAGGTTCATGGTTTGTGCGTTGGCGTTGGAGAGATCATGCGGCTGTGGTAGCGGGCGGGGGGGGGGGCCGGTTTGCGCTGCCGCATCAGCAGCGCGATCACCGCGATGGCCGCGGCCAGCCCGAGAAACACCCCGCTGGCCGACATCCCCGCCTTCACCGCGATGAACGTGTAGGCGCCGGCAATACACATGCCGATGTTGTCGAAAAGATTTTGCACCGCGATCGTCTTGCCCAGCCGGGCCGGGTCGGACTCGGCCTGGAGCGCCGCGTTGAGCGGGATCAGAAAAAGTCCGGCCACGATGCCTGTCGCGATCAACAAAAACGTCACCGGCACGATGATGTTGACCGACGCGACATGAAACACCGGCCCCCTCCAGAATACCCCGAACGACTCCACGCTGAAGAGCAGCGCGAGCATCACCGCCAGGCCGAAGCCGTAGTGCGGAGCGGCGCGCAGGTCGCCGACCTTGTGGAGTTGTCCGGCGAGGATGCTGCCGATCATCACGCCGACGCTGAGCCAGAGACCGAGAAGCGCGATTTGCGTGTTGTTCTCCAGCCCGAGCACCTGGATGCCCCACGGCTGGAAGTTGATTTTCATGGTCGCTCCGCACACCCAGAAGAGCGCGGTGCCGAGCAGCATCTTGCGCAGGCGCGGCGAGGCGCACAGGTCGCGTGTGTGCCGTCCGAACTCGCCGATGCTCGCGCCCAGGCGCACGCCCGGGTCGGCGGGCGTGGGCCGCATGGCAAGGCTGAACAGCAGCGCGCCGCCGTAGATTGCGGCAAGGATGCCGAAGGAAACGAGGACGTTGTCGCGAAACGCGTCGGAAAGCCGCGCCCCGGCAATCGCGCCGGAGAGGATGGCGACAAGCGTCAGTAACTCGACGGTGCCGTTGGCCTTGACGAGCCGTTCGCGCGGGAGGATTTCCGGCAGGATGCCGTATTTGGCCGGTCCATACACGCAGGCGCCGATGCCGACCACGAGGTAACCGATGCCCTGCCAGAACGCCCCTCCCGCCTCTCCCGCCTCTCCCGCCACGCCCCGGATGCTGACCGCGCACAGCAGGGTGCCGATGATCTTGAGGCCGTTGCCGCCGACGAGCCAGCGCGTCTTGGCATGGCGGTCGTTGAGGTAGCCCGCAAACGGCGCGAGCAGCACGTACGGGATGAAAAGCAGGCTCGTGTAAAACGTGCTCGCCGTGCGCAGGGCGCCTTCGGTGATGCTCCCCGCCTGATGCAGCCAGGTGAGTTGCCCGACGATGACGGCAAGGATGGCGTTGTCGCCGAATGCGCCCAGAAACTGCCCGGCGAGCAGGAGCGGATAGTTGCGAGAAGTGCCGGAGGCGCTGGAGGCGGATTTCATACGAAGTGCGAGAGCATACAGGACATCAGTGAGCAGCGATAATTGATAAATTCAATACGCGTTATGGCTGACGGCCCTCCCCCCCCCCCCTCCCCGCCGGCTCACTCCTCGTCTTCGAAATCGTCGTCGTCCGAAGGGTAGGAGAGTTCGTGGCGGCAACCGGCCATCACGCGCAGCCAGATCTCGCGCAAGTCAAAGAGCCGGGGCATGGCGCCGGCGCAGTAACCGCGGAGCAGCCGCGAGGCATCGGCCTTGACCTGGCCGAGGCTGGCCATCGTGGCATTGAGCTCGTGGAGTGCCCGTTTGAAGAAGCTGATGGCGAGCGCGTAATCCCCGAAGTCCAGCGCCTGCATCGCGAGGAAGGACTGCATCTCGCCGGCCTGAAGCGCGTGCAGGTGGCTGACGGCGAGGTGTTGAGGGACGTTGGCCGGATCGCCGGCGAGGCGCGCCCAGCTCCGGGAAAGGCTCAGGTAGATGGCCCGGGTCGCGATGAAAACCGGGTTTTTGTGCAATGTGTACGGTTCGTCGTCATCGTCCATCCCGGGGATGGCGTCGTCGTCAGCAGCGTCGTCGTCGTCGTCGGCGGCGGCGGAGTCGGAGTCGTCGTCGAGGGCCTCGCCGGAGGCACTTACCGCGACCTTGCCGGATTCGTCGTTCCAGGTTTCGCCGTTCCACTCCTCCATGTCCCAGCCCATGAGGCGGGCGGCCTCGTCGAGGCGTTGCGGGTGTTTCCGGAGCTTTTCGTAGCAGGCGAGGTAACGCAGGATGTTCTCGTCCTGATCGCGCAGGTAGCGTTCCCAGTCAAATTCGTTCCACACCAGATCTCCGCGATCCTGCCATTCGCCGTCAGAGAAGCCGTCAGTGTTGTAATCGCTCATTCAGGGATGTTGGAAACGGAGGCGAATCTGCCCGGGACGGTCCCGGACGCAACGCCAAATGCCGGATTGATTCCCCCCGGCCGGCCCCATCCCGGGGGTTGACTGCCTTTGTTATGCTGCAAAAAGTGATTTTACGGATTGATCCACGGCCACATTCTCCCTTGGTTATTCCCTTGGTTACGACAATCCCGTTCCGATCTTCCCCCTCATGCATTTTACCGAGCGAATGAACAACGTGCGTCACGAGACGGTGTATTTCAGCGGCCGCGTGCAAGGCGTGGGTTTCCGGCAGGGCACGCTCGAGGTGGCCCGCGAATTCGAGGTGGCCGGCGAGGTCAGGAATCTCGACGACGGCCGCGTGGGGCTTGAGGCCGAAGGCCGGCGCGAGGAAATCGACGCCTTCCTCCGCGCAATCGACGAGCGTCTGCACGGCTATATCCGCAAGATCGAGCGTTCGGGCTGCGAACGCTCCGCACAATTTTCCGGTTTCCGGATCAGATAGACCAGATAGTCCGGATCAAACAACGCATCCTGCAATAATGAGCGACACTCCCGCCACACCTCCCGCCAACTCCCAGGTTCCCGCGATCGAGATCCGCGGTCTCACGAAGGACTTTCCCATCAGCCTGCGCGGCGTGAAACTCCGGGCCGTGGACAACCTGACGCTGACGATCCCCGAGGGCCAGGTCTTCGGCCTGCTCGGCCCAAACGGCTCCGGCAAGAGCACCACGATCAAGGTCATCCTCGGCCTGCTCGAGGCCACGCTCGGCGAATGTCGCGTGTTTGGCGTGTCGAGCGAGCAGGTGTCCTCGCGCCGCAACGTCGGGTACCTGCCCGAGGCGCCGTATTTTTACCGTTACCTGAGCGGCGCGGAGCTTGTGCGGTTCTATGCCCGCGTCTGCCGGGTGCCGCGCGCGCAGCTCAATGGCCGCGTCAAGGAAGTGATCGACTGGGTGGGCCTCTCCGGCGCCTCGCACCGCCGCGTCGGCACCTACTCGAAGGGCATGCTCCAGCGCATCGGCCTGGCCCAGGCGCTCGTGCACGATCCCCGGCTGATCGTCCTCGACGAACCCACGGCGGGCGTCGATCCCGTCGGTTCGGCCGAGATGTGCGAACTCATCCTCAAGCTCAAGAAGCAGGGCAAGACGGTCCTCATCACCTCGCACCTGCTCGCCCAGATCGAGGACGTGTGCGACCGCATCGCCATCCTCGACCGCGGCAAGCTCATCCTTGAAGGCAACGTCAGCGAACTCGTCGGCCAGCGCGACCAGCAGGCGCTCATCGTGGACACGTTCTCCGACGCCGACCTCGCCGCCTTCAGGCAATGGCTCGGCCAGCGCGGCCACCGCCTCAACGCCATCGAGCAACCCCGCGCCCGCCTCGACCAGCTCTTCCTCACAAAAGTCTCCCGCGCCTCCCTCCCGTCCCGTTCCGAAGAGAAAAGATCATGAGCACCCGCAACATGAGCACCCGCAACGACAATAACCATACGCCTTCCCCCCCCCCCCCCCCCCCCCCCCCCCCCGCCCCACCCCCCCCCCCCGCCCCGGCCCCCGCCGCCGGGCCCCGCGCGGGCGGGCCCGTCGCGCGGCCCCGCCCCGGGCGGA
>JAISAX010000117.1 GCA_031266495.1 Opitutaceae bacterium | reverse complement strand
TCTGCTTCACCTGTTGAAGCGCCCGGTTCCCACTCTTTTCTTCCTGAAGGAGGCAAGGCGCGGGCCCCAAGCGGCCCGCGCCTTGCCTCCTTCAGCTTGCTCCTCAGCCGGGTCATCCCTTTGCCTCCCAGCACCCTTAGCTCCTTCAACTCTTCTCTCTTCTTCTTTCTCTTCTTCTCTGGGTCAGAATCTATAGGGGTCTTTCCGCATCTGGCGAGAAACCGGATTGCCAGCCGCGCTGCGGATGTAAAAAGTGTCGGCCTCATGTCCCGATTCCTGATCTTGTTGGCCCTGGCGATTGGCACCGGCGGTTGTTTTCATGTTCGCGTGAGCATGGACCCCGTGGAAGTTCACGCGACGGTTGATGTGAACGTGAAGATCGATCAGGCCCTCAACAATTTCTTCGATGACCTCGACGCCAAGTCGAAGACGCTCGACGCCTCCTGAAGGCGGCGCGACGCAAATCCCGGCCCGGTTCCGAACATTCGAATAATCAACACCCAACCACTCCTCGCACCATGAAACTCTTCCCGTTCTCCCGCGTTTTTTTCATCATCGTCGCCGCCTTGGCGTTCACCGTCGGCCCGGTTGCCGTGCAGGCCCAGGATATGGGGGCGCTCAAGCAGCGGATGACCCAACGGCTCCCGTCTCTCGACGCGCTCAAGGCGAGCGGCGCGGTGGGCGAAAACAATCGCGGGCTCGTCGAGGTGCGCACCGCGAAAGATGACGCCGCCAAAGTGGTGGCCGAGGAGAATGCGGATCGCCAGGCCGTCTATGCGGCGATTGCGAAGCAGACCGGTTCGACGGCGGCGGCAGTCGGCGTGGCCCGCGCGAAGCAGATCGCGACGGCCAGCAAGCCCGGTGTCTGGTTGCAGAACGAAAAGGGCGAGTGGTACCGCAAGTAGCCCGTGGAATCCAATGAAGAATGCAGAATGTTCCGATCCCTGCGGGAACCTGCATCCCCCGCACATCATTCTTCATTAGCGAAGCGCGCCCGTGGCATGGGCATCCTTGCCCATGATTGGCCGGGGGGAGGGGGGGGGATGTTTGCGGCGCGGAGCGCCGTCCACGGGCAAGGATGCCCGTGCCACGTCGGTCCGCGTAGCCTCGGTTACGTAAAATGCTGCGCGGTGGCGCCGTCGCGCCAGACTCCGTCCATGAGCAGGAGTTTCGGGTTTTCGGGGATGCCGTGTTCGTTGCGGTTGAGGCCGCTGACCACGAGATCGACGGCGGCGGCGCCGACGGCCTCCACGCTTTGCAGGACTCCGGCCACCTCGCCGATCTGGGTGCGGTCGAGATCGAGGCTGGCGTAGCTCGTGCGGGCGGGCACGCGCACGCCTTCCTCGCGCATCCAGCGCAGGGGATTGTCGGGGAGGATGCCGAGAACGGCATCGGGTTTGTGGGCCCGGTACCATCGCATGTACTGTTTTCGCAGGTCGGGGCGGTCGTGCCAGTCGTCGAGCCAGAGCACCGGGAGCGGCTCGTCGCCGTGGATTTGCTGTGCGGTATAAAAACCGGCCATCCAGAAATGGTGCACGCGGTCGTCCGATTCGCGGGGGATGGCGAGGCCGATGCGGCGGTGGCCGAGCCGGCGCAGGTTTTCGTAGCACGAAAGCATGATGTTGAACTGGTTGTGGTTGACTCGGTGCAGCGTCTGCTGGGCAAACGAATAGCCGATCGCGACGGTGAGTTGCCGTTCCCAGTCCAGCTCCAGCACTCCGAGGTCGAGCGGCATAGGGGCGATGATCACGCCGCGTACGGCGCGGGCGCGAAGGATGCGGGCGACGCGGCGGGAGTCGCTGCCGAGCGGGCCGAGCCAGCAGGGTTCGAGACGAAAGCCGAGCCGTTCCGCCTGTTCGCTCGCGCCTTCGAAGGTGCCGAGGAAGGGGGTGCGCTTGCGCCATTCGTCCGCGTTGTGCCAGGCGGTGAGAAAGGCGATGACTTCGCCGCTGCGCTTCACGCGGCGGGTGCGGATCTGCGCCATGAGCGCGGTGACCATGGCGTTGGGCCGGTAGCCGAGACGCGCGGCCTCGGCCTGCACGCGTTGTCGGGTGGCGGCGGATACGCGCGGGTGGTTGCGCAGGGCCATCGACACGGCGGAGCGGCTGATGCCGAGCCGGGCGGCGAGGTCGCGGATCGAAAGGGGGGAGGAGTCGCTCATGGGCTCAACGTGTCAAGCGGCGGAGTGTCAGCGAGGCAAGCGCGGGCGCATCTCAAAAACTGGACATGCAGTAAGCAAAGCTATGGCCCGGACGTCTGCTCTACAGAAGTTACATAGAAATTACACAGAGCGGCGGAGCCGCAAGCGAAGAGGAGGGAAGCCGGGCATTCTGGTAGGCATGGGAGATATGAAAAACCAGACATTACCGATTGAGTCCGACGTCCCGGAGAGCTTTGGTAGCAAATTTGGGAGACAGATAACAGGGATACTTTGCGGATTAGACCGGGTGAGGTTCCGAGCGACGCGGAGGCTGCTGTTTCAGCCGTCGGCGATGGAAGCGTACCTGCAAGCGTGCGGGGTGCTGATGAAGCACTTCAAGCCATTTGCGGAGAAGATCACGCAGAG
>JAISAX010000100.1 GCA_031266495.1 Opitutaceae bacterium | reverse complement strand
GTCTGGAGCGGGGTGAGTTGCGCGCCGCTGCCCAAGGTGAGCGTGGTATCGAATGGCGCGACCGGAGCGGCGGCGGCGGCGATATCGGCCGGATCGGACAAAACGACGGTGACAACCGGAGAGGCGGCTGGGACGGTTGCGGCGGGGGCCGGCCCGTTCCGGATGTAGCCGACGAGTGCACGGTCGAGGGTGTATTCGGTGAATTTGCCGGCAAGGCCGACGAGGCCGGTCTTGTCCGCGGCATCGGCCGAGCCGAGGACGGCGGCGGATTCGGAGGCGCCGACGCGGTATTCGGCGCCAGGCCGGATGTCATAGTTTTTCAGGACGTCCTTGTTGGCGACATACACGGTGTGCGGGCCGGGAATCTCGACGGCAGACCAGCCTTCGGGCGGCGGGGTCGGCAGGGTGAGCGTGGACGGCGCCCGGGAGGCGGGAAGGCTGCCGATGACGGGAGCGCTGTCGGAAGGTTGGGCGTGGACCTTGATGTCGCCGGTGGCCGCGAGGACCGGAAACGGCGCGGTCGCCGCGAGCAGGCTGGCGATGGCGAGGAGGGCGGAGAGGCGGGACGGACGGGCGGCGGGCGTTGGAGTGGTTTTCATTGGTCGGACGGGAAACGGGCTGGTGTTCAGGAAACGATGCAGGAAACGGCTGGCGGTGTGAAGACTTACCGTGCGGGACGGGAACGGGTTTGTCCGGCCCGTTTTTTGGCGGGCCGGGCGGAGCGTTTGCCGGAGGATTTGCCGCCGGGGCGGGTCTGGCGGGAGGAGCCGGGGGCGGCGGTTTTGGGGCGCGTGTAGCGGCGACGGGTGTTGGCGGGTTGCAGGCCGGGCCGGGCGAAGAGGGTGGCGATTTCCTTGTCGTCGAGCAATTTCATCGCGCGCATCGGGATGCCGCGCAAGGGGAAGGCGCCGATCTGGTAGCGGCGGAGGCGTTTCACCTCGTGGCCGAGGGCCATGAAGAGTTGGCGGATCTCGCGCTTCTTGCCGTGGTGCAGGTGGACGTCGAGGCTAGTGGAGAGGTCCTGGGCGTTGGGATTGACGAGGGCGGCGTGCTCGACCTTGAGCTTTTCGCCCTCAATGGTGACGCCGCGCAGGAGCTTGCCGAGCTTTTGGGCGGGGTACGGTTCGCCGAGGACGACGTGATAGCGTTTTACGACGTCGGTGCTCGGGTGCATGAGCCGGTGGGCGAGGTCGCCGTCGGTGGTGAGAATGAGCAGGCCCTCGCTGTCCTTGTCGAGGCGGCCTGCGCAGAAGAAGCGGTAACGGGCGAGTTCGCGGGGGAGCAGGTCGTAAACGGTGTCGGGATTGTGGGGGTCGTCGTGCGAGCAGACGAGGCCGCGGGGTTTGTGCAGGGCGAGGGTGAGCCGGGGCTGGACAACGGGGCGCACGGCCTTGCCGCAGACGGTGATTTTGTCCGTCCCGGGGTTGATTTTCTGGCCGAGGGTGGCGGGCTGTGCGTTGACCCAGACATCGCCGTCGGCGATGAGCGTCTCGGCGGCGCGTCGGGAGCAGACGCCGGCGTCGGCGAGGAACTTTTGCAGGCGGATTGTTTCGTGGTCGGGCATCGCGCAGGTGTGGAAACGGGCAATTGGCGGCAATTTCGGCGGAGACGCAAGCCTGGTGCTGAGGGGGTCAGTCGCACGGTGCCGGATTATGACCGGCAGGGCACCGGCCTTTGGGCCGTATGCTGGCCTGATTGTGCTGGAACGGGGCCTGCAAATGAAGGTGGCCGTGGCCGGCGATCTGGTAACATCTGCGGTTTTGCCCGACCGGTTTTCCGGTCCGTTTTCCGGCCTCTCCCGAATATCCTATGAGTAACGACTTTTCCTTCGCTCCGGCTGCCCGCTGGATCTGGTCCGGCAGGGCCGCGCGTGCTTCCCATAATGTGGTGTGTTTCCGCCGTGCGTTCGATGTCGCCGGGAACAACGCGGCGGTGGCGGCGGCGACGGAGGGCCGGTTATGGATCACGGCGGATTCGCGGTACGAGGTGTTCCTCAACGGAGTCTGGCTCGGCAGCGGGCCGGCGCGCTCGTGGCCGTTGCCGTGGCCGGTGGACCCGTACGACTTGCGCGGGGCGCTCCGGCCGGGCCGCAATGTCCTTGCTGTGCTCGTCCAGCATTTCGGGCTCGGCACGTTCCAGTATCTGCATGCGGAACCGGGGTTGCTCGCGCAGATCGACTGGCGCGACGCGGCGGGGGAGCACCGGATCGTGACGGAGGTCGGCGAGAGGGGGGGGGGGGGAGGGAGGCCGGGAGCCCTCGCATGGCTTGCGCATCCGCACGACGGCTTCGCCTGGCCGGTGCCGCGGATCAGTTGCATGCAGCCGTGGGAGGAGCAGGTGGACGCGCGCGCCTTTCCGCACGACTGGGCATCCCCGGAGTTCGACGCGGCTGCGGCGGACTGGCCGGAGGCGGTCGCCCTGCGCGCCGCGGGCGAGGGGACGCACGCGGCCTTCGTGCTGCGCGACATCCCGCAACTCACGCGCGAGCCGGTGGACGCCGTGCGTGTGCGGGCCGTGGAGGCGGTGCGAACCGCGCGCTATGTGTGGAATCTCAACCCGCGCGATTTTCTCAACGAAGCCGACAAGACGGCCAACGTCCCGCGCGGCCGCATGCTCCTGCTCACACACCTTTTCAGCGAACGCGCGCAGGCGGTGCAGTTTCACCAGCCGCATCCGCGTCCGTTCCGGCCGTGGACGCTCAACGGCAAGCCGCTGGCGTTCGACGATCACACGCTGCAACTCACCGACACCGGCGTGGCCCACGCGCGGCTCCGCGCCGGCTGGAACACGCTCATGGTCACGCTGCCGGAGCGCGACCATTACTGGTGGACGGTGATCAGCGTGTGGACGGCGCAGCCGGTCCGGTGGGCAGCGCGGCCTGCGGATGCGGGCCGGCAGCCCGCACCGTCGCGGGGCCGCAAATCCGCCGCGAACGCCACGGCGCAGGAAACGGTTGCCTCCACGCCTTGGCTGGCGATCGGGCCGTTCCGCGACACGCCGGAACCGGAGCCGGTGACCGGCAGCGAAAAACAGTTTGTCGATGCGGATGCCTCCGCAATCCTCCCCGGCGCCACGGTGGCGCGGTTCGAGAAAATCCGCCGGCGCGGCGCCCTGCGCGACGACGAGGCGCGCGAGCCTTGGGTGCGTCCGCTGACGCCGGACATGATTGCCGGAACCGATGTGTATGCGCTCTGCGCGTCCGAACGCGTGGCGCCCGGCGTCGTGCCGCGCACGGAAAACCTGTCGGCGTTGCTCAACGACACCGCCGACCAGGCAACGATCTGGCCGGCGGAGGCAGACACGGATGCAGACGCGCGCGCGTATTCTGGCGAAAGATACACCGGCAGCGCCGCCGGCGGCGCCTGCGTGCGCCTGCTGCTCGACTTCGGCCGCGAGGTCGTCGGCTGGCACGAGTTCGAGATCGACGCGCCGGCCGGCACGATCATCGACAACCACAACTTCGAGTTCATCCAGCCCGACGGCCGCTTCAACCTCGCCGAGACGATGAACAACTCCTTCCGCTACGTCTGCCGCGAAGGCGCGCAGCGTTACCGCACCTTTGTGCGGCGCGGGTTCCAGTATTCGTGGTTCACGCTGCGCGCCTTTTCGCGGCCGGTGCGCATCCGTCACATCCGCGTGCTCATGGGCACGTATCCGCAGGCTCGCCAGGGAGCGTTCGCCTGTTCCGATCCGACGCTCGAACGCATCTGGGAAGCCGGCGCGCATTCCGTGCGCTGCTGTTCGGAGGACACGTACACGGATTGTCCGAGTTTCGAGCAAACCTTCTGGGTGGGCGACGGGCGCAACGAGGCGCTCGTCGATCTCGTGGCCAACGGCGACCCGCGTCTCAGCGCGCACTCGTGGCTGCTGGCGGCGCAGAGCCTCGAGCGCTCCGACCTCGTCGAAAGCCAGGTGCCGAGCGCATGGGAAAACATCCTGCCCGCCTGGAGCTTTTTGTGGATGCGCTGGGCCGAGGAACATTTCCGCCTGACGGGCGACCGCGTCCTCGCCCGCGACATGGTCCGCTGGCTCGACCGCAACGTGGACGGCATCGAACATTATCTGAGTCCGCGAGGCCTCATAAAAATTCGCGCATGGAACATGTTCGACTGGGCCGCGCTCGACACGCCGCCGGGCGGCGAGATCACGCATATCAACTGCCTGGCCGTGCTCGGCCTGCGTCAGGGAGCCGCGCTCGCCCGCGAACTCGGCCGCGAGGCCGCCGCCCAGGCGCGGCGCTGGACGGCGCTCGCCGACCGGATCGCCGCCGCCGTCAACACCCATCTCTGGGACGCGAAACGCCGCGCCTACATCGATTGCATTCGCCCGGACGGCATGCGTTCGACGGTCTTCAGCCAGCAGACCCATACTGCCGCCTACATCGCGGGAGTGCCGACGCCTTCGCATGCCAGGCGCACCCGCGAGATCATGGCGAGCGCGCCGGAAGGGTTTGTGAAGGCGGGCAGCCCTTTCTTTATGTTCTTCGTGCTCGAGGGGCTCGCGCGCGAAGGGCGCGGTGACGAGTTGGTGTCGCTGATCCGCGATTACTGGGGCAAGCAGACCGATGCCGGGGCGACGACCTTTTGGGAAATGTATCACGCCGACCGTCCGCGCATGACGCGGAGCCATTGCCACGGCTGGTCGGCCGCGCCGACGTATTTTCTCAGCGCATACGTGCTCGGTGTGCAGCCGGCGAAGCCCGGTTACGAGGTGGTGCGCATCGCGCCGCAGCCGGGCGGTCTGCGCCGGGCGCGCGGTCGTGTGCCGACTCCACACGGCATGGTGGAGGTGTCCTGGCAGTTCACCGGAGCGGAGGAAGAGCATCGCACAGGCGGAGACGCGGGAGCGGTTGCGAAGGCCCGACCCCGGCCCGGCAAGCAGGCGCGGTTCGAGTTGCGGGCCACGCTCCCTGCGGGCGTGCCGGCCTGGATCGAGTTGCCCGTCGGCGTGAGGCCGGGCAAGGACGAGGTAACGGTGCTCGCAGGAAAAATCCACAAGGTCGCGCCAGGGCGGCTGCGCGCGAGCGGACCGCAGGTGCATCTGGTGGTATGACGAAGCTGCAGGACGCTTGTCTCAACGAAGCCACGCCGCGAACGGTGTGGAGAGTTTTATCGGGGGAAAATAACGGGAGGACCAGACAGATCTTGACCCAAGAGAGAGTCGAGGAAGACGGGAGGGAGAAGGAGGATGCGAGGATGAAGGAGAGGAGAGCGCATGGCGAGGAGATCGGCCGGAGCGAGGTTGGAACGGGAGCGGTTTTTGCGGGCGAAGTTGAAGAAGTGCTGGTAGGTGGAGGAGGCGGCGATGAAGGAGGCAGTGTCGGGAAAGTGTTCGAGGTCGAAGAATTCGGGTTCGATGGTTGCGCGGCTGGATTCGACGTCGGCGTTGGCGTTGGGGCGAGCGGGAGGGTTGAAGCGATGGAGTGCCCCCGGGGCGGAGATGGAGCGGTGAAAGCCGTCAGGGCGGTAGTGGACGGTGTCACCGTCGAACTCGGAGCCCAGGTCGGTGCGGACTTCGTCCTGGGCCAGAGGGACGCCATGGTCGCGCAGGTGGTGGAGCATGCGTGTGATGGCGAGGGTGGCATAGGTTTTGGAGAGGGTGGAGGAGTAGGCCAGAAAGAGGGCGCCAGTGGACTCGTCGCGGATGGTGTACTGGAAGCCGGGCAGGCCGCGTGATTGCATCCGGGGCCAGTAGGCGGGGATGTCGTTGAGATATTTG
>JAISAX010000147.1 GCA_031266495.1 Opitutaceae bacterium | reverse complement strand
TTTTTTTTTTTTTTTGTTTTCAACATCAAGCTTTTGTTGTTGTCTTCATTTGGTGGGGGGGGGGGGGGGGGGGGGCGCCCCGCAAGAGGGAGAATACTTACCGTCGGCGCAGATATGCAGTAATGAAAGCCATGAGTCCAAGCGCGGCGATGACAGATGCCACATGGGCACTTTCCGGAATCGCCGAAATTTCCGTCATGACAACATTGTCCAACGCCCATGCCGCAGCACTGCCGGGGTTGAATACCAGATTGGAAATTCCGCTCCCGGCGTCGGGTGTATTATTGAGTATGGTCAACCCCGAGAGGGTTGTCAGCGTGGTACCTGTCAGCCCGTATGAAATCGAATAGTTTGTGGAAACGCCGGAGAGGTGGACATCAATAACAAAACGATAGACGTTCGAGGTAGTGAATGTATTCGAGGAAAGATCATATACGGATGCGTCGAACGCGTTGGCGGCAATGGTCTCCCATGT
Organism: Opitutaceae bacterium; assembly: GCA_031266495.1. Next base: position 2,564 of record JAISAX010000147.1, on the reverse strand, counting down.
GGTGGAGTTGCGAGCTTGCAGTGAAAGTTTTCCGGTGGAGGTTCCGGTCACCAGGCGAAGACCTATGGTGCCTGTATGAATTATGCTGTTCACGGTGGCAGTGACACCGAAAGAAAAACCGGGTACGTTTGTGTTATTCGGGTCAGCGGATGCGAAAAGGAAGTCAACGCGGAAATCGGTCGGGTGTTGTCGAAGATATGCGGCCGTCCAGGTGACGGTACCGCCACCGGTGCCGTTGTAAAAATTACCAGACCAGTTTGAACCCGGGACAAGACCTGGACTCCGGATCATGGTGCCACTCTTCCCCCACTGGGTCGGGGAGCCGGCGGGCGGTGTTCCAGCCACATCATCGTTCCATGTTTCAAAATCACCATTCACAACCAGGTTGTTTTGCGTGGTTTGCGCGGTGAGGGACGTTGCCAGAAGCAAGGGAAGCAATAGCAGGCCAGAGCGGCGATGAAGAGAGCGGGGACAGGATGATTTTGTTTTCATATGAGTTTTTGGATTTGAGATAGAACTTTCCGGATTGGTTTCGGTTAGTTTCGTTGCCGAGTGAAAATTTTTTACGGAAACATTGTCAATTGGTTTTTGAAAAAGAGATGAGACGGACTCCGAAACTTTCGTGAAAACAAATGGAATCCGTTTTCACCACTGATGTTACGCAGGCCGAAGTCCGCGAAGACTTGTTGCGCTGTTGCGTTGTTGCGGATGGAGCCGCGCCAGTTCGTCCGTTATTTCCGGGAGCGTCTCAGGGTGGCAAAAAAATGCAAAATTCTGCAAGCAACGGTGTTTATGGGGGAGTAATTTCCCTCGTCTCCCCGGCAACAAGATCAACAACAAGTGGCGAACCGGCGGGGGCGGACGATGTGTCCGGTTCCGGCCAGGGATTCGCGAGGGTGAGCCGGGCGGCGCGCGTGGCCTTGATGCGGAGGTTGACAATGCGTCCACCCGAACGACGGGCGCTGACCAGAAAACCTCCTTCAATGCGGATACGTTCAAACGAGCACTCCGGCCAGCGGGTTGGTATGCCCGGAAACAGGTGCACGGCGCCGCGGCGCGTGTGAATGAACGCGTCCATGATCGCGGCAGTGGTCGCCATGCCGGCATCCATCTGCATGATTTCCCCGCGTGCGGCGGGTGCGCTCTTGCCGGGACGCCCGATCAGCGAGAATCCGGAAAAACCGGGGTCATGCATCGTGCCGTGTCCTTCATTGGTGAATACGCGCTCCCAGATCGCGATTGTCAGGTCGGTCATGTCGGGATTGCCGAAGCGGGAATGGAGCATCGCCGCCCACGGCATGGACCAGCCCGCCCATTTGCCCATGCCTTCGTTCACCCAGCGGTCCGCGGTGCGCTCGGCGATGGTCCGGAATTCCGGATCATCGGCATCGAGAATATCGAAGGGACAAAAACCGGCGAGGTGCGAATGATGGCGATGGCTTCCTTCAGGCAGGAGGCCTTCCCAGATGGCGATTTCGGGCCGGCTCGCGGCATGGTCGGGATCAGGCGGAGTCGTGCGGGAGGAGTGGAGGCTGGCAAGGGGGAGATTTTGACGAATGTCTCTCCACCGCGGATCGGGGGTTTCACCAAGGACACCGGCGGCGTTTTCCAGGGCGCCGGCCAGCCAGTGGCAGGCGGCAAGCTGGAAGCTGGCGTTGCGGCCCCAGGCGTCCATCGCGGCGGCCCGGTATTCGGGCGAGACGCTGACGGGCATGGCAAGTGTGCCGTCGGGCTGGCGTTCGAGCATGGCGGCATAGACGTTCAGTGCCCCCGCCATGAAGGGATACGCGAGCCGGCGAAGGAAGGGTTCGTCGCCGGTGTAGTGCCAATAATCGTACATCATCTTGCCGACCCACGCGGTGCAGGCGTGATCGATGGTGCCGGTCCAGAAAGCGCCGATGATGCCGCAATGGTCGTCCACGGCATGGGGGAGCAGGTAACCGTCATCGATGCCGACGAACTTTTTTGCGTTTTCCCGCAGCACGGGGAGCCAGCTTTCGATGAGCGCAAAGAGGGGGAGCAGGTGATCGTGCAATCCGGACTGGTACGCGGGCCAATAGCACATCTGCACATTGATGTTGAAGTGGTAATCGCAGGACCAGGGGGGCATCTGGTATTCCTCGACCCACGGGCCTTGCAGGGTGGCGGCGATGCCTTGCGGCGCGGTGAGTCCGGCGAATTTGTAGAGGCCGTAGTAGTACAGGAAACGCCAGCGTGAGTCGGGTGTGTCGATGCGGGGAACCCGTCGCCAGTAGCGTTGCCACCAGTCGGCGCGGTTGTCGAAGGTGGTGGCAAGGACGGTGGTGGTGTCGGCGTTGTCGTGACGGGGGTCGTTGTCGAGGGTGGCGGACGCCCGCCATTCGCTTCGGGTGCTGTCGGTAAAGCGGTGGGTGACGGTGAGGTTGGCGTCATCGGGAGCGGGTGTGGTTTGTATCCAGCCGGCGTTGTCGGGCAGGAGCGCCGGTTCGGTGAACGAGATGCCGCGCAAATAGTCGCCGACGTAATGCCAGGCCGGGATGCAGGTGATGCGCGGCGGGTGAACGAGCGGGAGGGGGGGGGAGGGG
>JAISAX010000745.1 GCA_031266495.1 Opitutaceae bacterium | reverse complement strand
GAATTAACAAAATTTTGTTAAGCAACATATTGTCCAAAAAATCAATTCTGTTAATTTCTCGAATTCTGTTAATTCTGTCTAAAAAAACCGCTCCCATGCCTGCCCTGCGTAACATCAGTTACATATTGGTTTTTAATAAAATATGAGGAATTCAAAGAGATCTGAAAAGTCGTTTGGCCCTCTGTAAACTCTGTGTCGGAGCTCTGTGTCCTCTGTGTCAAAATTGAGTACATTATTTGTGCGCGGCCCTCAAGGTCGCAAAGAACGCAACGGTTTGTTGATTATCCTCTTCGCGTTCCTGGCGATCTTTGTGTAAAGTCAAAACTGTCCGGGATTCCGGACTGATGCCGACGTGGCTCTTTCCCGGGAGGCGCGGAGCCGGTACGGAAATTGCAACCTGCGCCGGACAGGTTTTGATTCCTGTCTCCGCCTCATGAAAATTCACTGGTTCCAGCATGTTCCGTTTGAAGGGCTCGGGGAGATCGGGCCGTGGCTGCTCGCTCGCGGGCACGCACTCTCCTGTACGCGATTTTACGCGGGCGAGTTGCCGGGGACGGCGGCGGCGACGTGTGACTGACTCGTCGTGATGGGCGGACCGATGAATATCTACCAGTACCGCGATTATCCTTGGCTGCGCGTGGAAAAGCAGGCGATCCGCGCGCGGATCGACGCCGGGGCGCGGGTGCGCGGTGTCTGCCTGGGCGCGCAACTCATCGCCGACGTGCTCGGGGCCCGGATCTACCAGAACGCCGAACGCGAGATCGGCTGGCTGCCGGTGCGGGCAGTGGCGGGCAGCGAAAAGGAGCCGCTGGCTTTTCCGGACGGCGCGTCGCTGGTGTTTCATTGGCACGGAGACACGTTCGACCTGCCGACGGGAGCGACGCGGCTGGCCTCAAGCGAGGGCTGCCTCAACCAGGCATTCGCGATCGGTTCGCGGGTGCTCGGCTTGCAATTTCACCTCGAGATGGGGCCGTCCGAGGTGGAGCGGATTTATGGGGAATGCGCCGCCGAACTCACACCGGATCGCTATGTGCAGGATGCCGAAACGATTCTCGGGCAAACACCGTTTGCCGCGGAGGGGGGGAAAGGCTTGCTGAACCGGTTGCTGGAGCGGATGGAGTCGTGAGCCGAGCGGCGGCGCCGACCGACATCCGGCTACGGCAGCCAGGGAAACCTCCGCGCGTCGGGTTTGCGTTTTTCCTGCTGGGCGCGGTGAAACTCCCTGGCCTCGTCGCTCATGTAGTAGAGCAGGGTGGCGTTGCCCGCCAGTTCCTGCAGGCCGGCCTGGCCGTCAACATCGGCATTGAATGCGCTTTTCAGGCAGCGGATCGCAAGCGGGCTGTGGCCGAGAATCTCGTGCGCCCATTTCACGCCTTCGGCTTCCAGCTCCGCAACCGGCACGACGGTGTTGACCAGGCCCATGTCGAGCGCCTGTTGCGCGTTGTACTGGCGGCACAGATACCAGATTTCGCGCGCCTTTTTCTGGCCGACGATCCGGGCCAGGTAGCTGGAGCCGAAGCCGCCGTCGAAGCTGCCCATGCGCGGGCCGACCTGGGAAAAGATCGCGTTGTCGGCCGCGAGGGTCAGGTCGCAGACCACGTGCAACACATGCCCACCGCCGACGGCGTAGCCGGCGACCAGCGCGATCACGACCTTGGGCATCGAGCGGATGAGCTTTTGCACATCAAGGATGTTGAGCCGCGGGATGCCGTCGCCGCCGATGTAGCCGGCATGACCGCGCACGCTTTGGTCGCCGCCCGCGCAAAACGCGTACTTGCCGTCGGTGTGCGGACCGGCGCCGGTGAGGAGCACAACGCCGATGGAGGTGTCTTCGCGGGCATCAATGAGAGCATTGTGCAGCTCGAAGACCGTTTCGGGGCGGAAGGCGTTGCGTTTTTCCGGGCGGTTGAGGGTGATCTTCGCGATCCCGTCGGCCTTGTGGTAGAGGATGTCTTTCCAGGTGCCGGTCGCGTTCCAGTCGGGGAGATTCATCATAGAGGAAAGCTGCCGAGCGTGCGCCGCGCTTCACCAGCGTCAATATCGGCGGACGGCGAGGCCGGCTGCCGGGCGCATCTTGAAAAGTGGACATGCATAATGTCGTGGCACGGGCTTCCAGCCCGTGAGCGTTGCCTCTGCGGAGTGGCATGGGCTTCCAGCCCATGATTCCGGACACATGGCCAAAGGATGGTCATGTCACGCAATCCCACGGACTGGAAGCCCGTGCCACTCCGCAGCCTGTCCCGTTTTCGAGAGGCGTCCCCCGTCGCTGCAAATGTCAGATTGCGCCGCCGGGGCGGTTTCGTCAAAATCCGGTTCATCATGACACTACTCGAATGGCTCGAGGCGCTCAGTTACATCGTGACCATCGTTGGCCTGCCGTTTGCCATTTTTGTTTTCTTGAAAGAACAGCGCAAGGAACGGCAGAACGATGACGAGGAGCTCTACCTGCAGCTTTCCGACGAGTATGCCAAGTTTCTCCAACTCGTGCTCGGCAACGCCGATCTGCAACTCGTCACGCGCCGGTCGGTGCCGGGGCTCACGCCCGAGCAGATCGAGCGGCGCAACGTCATCTTCGAAATCCTCATCGCGCTTTTCGAACGCGCCTACCTGCTCGTTTACGAGGAAGACATGAGCCCGCAAACCGCGCGTCTGTGGCAATCGTGGGACGACTACATGCACGAGTGGTGCCACCGACAGGATTTCCGCGAGTTGCTGCCGGTCCTGCTGCCGGGAGAGGACCCGGATTTTTGCCGCTACATCCGGAAAATCGCTGACGCCGAGGCCGGCAAACCGGCGAGCGTGTTTCCGGCGCCGGGCGGCGGGCTGCGGGAGGACGAGGAATGAAGAGCGGTGCCATCGCGGTCGCGTCGGGGTCGGCGTCCGGCTCCGCGCCGGTTGCCGAAGCAGCGTCTGCGTCCAATCTGTTGCGTGCCCTGGTGAACAGCGAACGTCCGCAGGAGCGGCTGGCGCGGTTGGGGCCGGGTTCGCTGGGGGACGTCGAGTTGCTGGCGATGCTGTTGCGCAGCGGCACGCGGGGATACGATGTGATTACACTCGCCACGCGCTTGCTGAAGGAGGCCGGCTCGTTGCATGGGCTGACGCGCTGGAGCGCGACGGATTTCCGGCGGTTGCGTGGCATCGGTCCGGTCAAGGCGCTGCAACTGGTGACGGTGATGGAAGTGGCGCGGCGCATCCTTTGTCAGGGGGTGGGGGAAGCGCCGTTGATGGACGACAGCGCCGCCGTGACGGCATTCATGCAGGCGCGGGTGCAGGGGCTGGAGGTCGAGAAGTGCTGGACGCTGTGCCTGAATGCGCGCCAGCGACTGATCCGTTGTGTGGAGATCACTTCCGGGACGGCGAACCAGGCCATGTGTCATGCCCGTGAGGTATTTCGCGATGCGATTCGCGAGTCGGCGTGCGGGGTGGTTTTTGTGCACAATCATCCGAGCGGCGACCCGATGCCGAGCACGGTCGATATCGAGCAAACGCGACGTTTGCGGGCGGCGTCCGAGGTGGTGCAGATCGAACTGGTGGACCACGTCATCGTCGGCCACCGGGACGCGGACCCGTCCGGACGCGGTTTTTTCAGCTTTCGCGAGGCCGGGATGATCTGACGGCGCGACGCAGCCGCGTATGCGCGGGGGGGGGGGGGGAGGGAGACAAAAGGACGATCAGGCGAAAAAAAACGCTTGAAGTCCGGACGATCGCAGGGAGATTTGCCGTTCCCTTTTTTGGTAGGATACTCAAGTGGCCAACGAGGGCAGACTGTAAATCTGCTGGCTAACGCCTTCCCTGGTTCGAATCCAGGTCCTACCACCATTTCAGGCAGAGTTCCCGCCTCCCTCATTTCTTTCGCTTCTTTCATAATTTCAGGGTCTTGTGAAAACTCAAAAATGGCATCCAGAAACTTTTGGAATCGTCCGGGATCCCGTTTTTTCGCCGGTTTCTCACCGTTTTGTGTACCGTCCCGATGCACCATTTCAGCCGTTTCAATCAGCCAGGGGAGTTTTGCGATTTCCCCGGAAAAATTGACGGAAGAAACGTCCGTATAGATTCGGGCAGTCAGATTGGCGTCCGAATGCCCCAAAAATTCCTGTGCCGCTCTCTGGTTAATCCCGAATTGAACCCCCATTGTCTGGAAGGTTTTCCGGAGCGCGTGACGATGAACCGTCCGGCCCAATGCGTCTTTTTTCGGAATACCGGCCCGTTCGCGGGCACGTTCAAACGCTTCCCAGGTAGGGAAACGGGAGAAAACGGGAGTATCAGGACGGACATCCGCCGGGCGTGCATTGGCAAATTCGGCGGCAAGGCAGGGATGGAGTGGCAACCCCCGGCCTTCGTCGTCTTTCGTGTTTTCCTCCCGGATGACGAGGAT
>JAISAX010000740.1 GCA_031266495.1 Opitutaceae bacterium | reverse complement strand
GGATGCGAAGGACGCGAAGGTGAAGTTACTGGCATCCTGTTTTTCAATTTCCCTGTAACCAATGAATTGATTGTTTTTTCGATTTCGCTTTTTCCGCTCTTCGCATCCTTCGTGTCCTTCGCGGTTAATTTTCAGATCTTCCCTCAAGAGGAGGGTTTGCCGAGCCACATGCCGGTGTCCCATGCGTCAACCTTGTCGCGGAGTTGGGCGCGGCCATCAAGAAAGAGAAAGATGTATTTGTCGTTGCGTTTTTTGGCATCGCCGCCCGTTCCGTGGCCTCCGCTTCCGGAATCATACAGCAGGACGAGCAGTTGCGGATTGCGGTCCTGAAAGTCGGAGAATTTTTTGATCCTGCTGGTGCTTATACCCAGCATGGGAGCGGCGCCTTCCGAACAATAATAATTCATTTTATAGCTGCCGCCGCAGTTCGTGTTCGGGGGTGGAATATATTGGTCAAAGGGACTGCGAAAGATGGATTGGGCGGTTTCATGGATTTTACGCGGCTGGCCCACATAATCGCCCAGGCGGTAAGGGAGTTGGGATTCCCAGCCGGTATAGTCATCGTCGTAACCTGGACAAATCTCGTCTTTATGCTCCTGGGCATAGAGAACAAATCCGGTGTGAATGCTGCGGAGGTTGGTGGTGGCGGTGACCATTTTCGCTTTTTTCCGGATGGCCCCGACTGTGGGTATCAGAATCCCCGCAAGGATGCCGATGATCGCGATAACGGTCAGCAATTCGATCAGGGTGAAGCCGCGCCCGAAGCCGCGCCAGGCGCGGCTGATTTTCGATTCTGGATTCCCGATTTGGCAAACTGTCGCTTTCGCTCGGTACGATTGGGCGCTGCCGCGCCGTTGGGGCAGGTAACAGAAGCCGGGTTGGGGTCGGGCGTTTCTGTCCGGGGCGCGAAAGACTTCATATGAAGTCTTTACAGGAGACGCCGCGCAACGGCGTCTCCTGTAAGTAAAAGCATGTTGTGGCGTAATCATGATGCGTATGGGAAGGGAAGTGGAGAAATGACGGCGGAGCGGGGGGGGGGGAGGGGACGACGGTGGAGATGGAGATGAAAATTGATTTTTGTGGAAGAGATCGAAACAGTTTCATGGTGTCAACAGATTTTTTTGGGAAAAAACAGGGAATCGCGCTCAGGCGTTGGCGTCGGCAAGCAGCCAGGCGGGCATGATGCTGTCGCTCTCGACGTTGACGTCGGCACATAGCCAGGAGGAGAGGTAGCGTTCGGCGGAGGAGGGCACGATCACGACGATCTTTTTGCCCTTGTTTTCCGGGCGCCGGGCGAGCTGGAGCGCGGCCCAGATGGCGGCGCCGGACGAGATGCCGACCGGAATGCCGTCGAGCGTGCCTACTTGTTTGGAGATTGGTCCGGAGTCGTCTTCTTTTACCTGGATGATTTCGTCGATGATCTTCGTGTTGAGGACGGAGGGGACAAAGCCGGCGCCGATGCCTTGCAGTTTGTGGGGGCCGGGGTTGCCGCCGGAGAGGACGGGCGAGCCGGCGGGTTCGACGGCGACGAGTTTTACGCCGGGTTTGCGCTCCTTGAGCACTTCGCCGATGCCGGTGATGGTGCCGCCGGTGCCGATGCCGGCGAAAACGATGTCCACCTCGCCATCGGTGTCGCGCCAGATTTCCTCGGCGGTCGTCGTGCGGTGGATGGCCGGGTTGTCGGGATTGGAAAATTGCTGGAGGACGACGCTGTCGGGGATCTGCTGGTTGAGTTCCTCGGCCCTGGCGATGGAGCCTTTCATGCCTCTGGCGCCTTCGGTGAGGACGAGTTTGGCGCCGAGCATTTTCAGGAGTTTGCGGCGTTCGAGCGACATCGTCTCGGGCATCGTGAGGATGAGTTTCATCCCTTTGGCGGCGGCAACGAAGGCCAGCGCGATGCCGGTGTTGCCGGAGGTGGGTTCGATGAGAACGGTGTTTTCGTTGATGCGACCGGATTTGAGGGCTTCGTCGATCATGGCGAAGCCGATGCGGTCTTTTACCGAGGAGAGGGGGTTGAAAAATTCCAGTTTGAGGAGGATTTCGGCGTCGGCTTCGTGGGCGGCGGCGGTGCGGTTGAGGCGGACGAGCGGCGTGTTGCCGATGGTCTCGGTGATGTTGTTATAGATGCGGGCCATGTCGGGGATCTGGTTGGTGCTGTTTTGTCGGGTGCTTTGTGGGATGACTTTTCATTGTCCGGGACGCAGGATGCGCCATATCCCGTCGCGCCGTCAACCATCCGGTCGGGCGTCTTTCAATATGGGTAACTGATGTTGCGCGGAGCGTCGTGGCACAGGCGTCTCGCCCGCATCTGCGGGAGGTGCCTCTCACCCTTGTTTCAGGGCGGCGCTCCGCGCCGTCTGCGGGCGGGACGCCCGCGCCACTTCCCAAGCATGCGTAACTTCAGATGGGTAACTGATGTTGCGCGGAGCGGATCGAAGGCGGATCGGGGTAGTTGCAAAACAAAAAAATCCTTCCGGCTTCGAGTGCCGGAAGGGGGGGGGAGGGGAGGGGAGGACTGGCTGGGCAGATGTCCGGACCGGAGGGCGTTGCGGTTGTCTTGCAGCCAGGCTGGTTCAGGCGGTGGCGGGAGCGGCGAGGAGGGAGTCGATGTTGTCGCTCTCGACGTTGACGTCGGCGAATAGCCAGGAAGACAGGTAGCGTTCGGCGGCGGAAGGCACGATCACGACGATCTTCTTGCCTTTGTTTTCCGGGCGTTTGGCGAGCTGGAGGCCGGCCCAGACGGCGGCGCCGGACGAGATGCCGACCGGAATGCCGTCGAGCGTGCTCACCTGTTTGGAGATCGGTCCGGAGTCGTCTTCTTTTACCTGGATGATTTCGTCGATGATCTTCGTGTTGAGGACGGAGGGGACAAAACCGGCGCCGATGCCCTGCAGTTTGTGGGGGCCGGGGTTGCCGCCGGAGAGGACAGGCGAGCCGGCGGGTTCGACGGCGACGAGTTTCACGCCGGGTTTGCGTTCCTTGAGCACTTCGCCGACGCCGGTGAGGGTGCCGCCGGTGCCGATGCCGGAAACGACGATGTCCACCTCGCCGTCGGTGTCGCGCCAGATTTCCTCGGCGGTCGTCTTGCGGTGGATGGCCGGGTTGTCGGGATTGGCGAATTGCTGGAGGACGACGCTGTTCGGGATCTGCTTGTTGAGTTCCTCGGCCTTGGCGATGGCGCCTTTCATGCCCTTGGCGCCTTCGGTGAGGACGAGTTTGGCGCCGAGCACTTTCAGGAGTTTGCGGCGTTCGAGCGACATCGTCTCGGGCATCGTGAGGATGAGTTTCAGGCCCTTGGCGGCGGCAACGAAGGCCAGCGCGATGCCGGTGTTGCCGGAGGTGGGTTCGATGAGAACGGTGTTTTCGTTGATGTGACCGGACTTGAGGGCTTCGTCGATCATGGCGAAGCCGATGCGGTCTTTTACCGAGGAGAGGGGGTTGAAAAACTCCAGTTTGAGGAGGATTTCGGCCCCGGCTCCGTGAGCGGCGGCGGTGCGGTTGAGGCGGACGAGCGGCGTGTTGCCGATGGTCTCGGTGATGTTGTTATAGATATGGGCCATGTTCAGGATTTAGTTAGGTATGTTGGTGAACTTGCCAAGAATTGGTGCGAACGGAGGCCTTCTGGCAAATGGAAAAGGTGGGAAATTGTAAAAAAAAAGAGAGAGGGTGGCAGATTTTCGGGATCGGTCCGACGGGAGAACGGCGGGAGAACGGCGGGAGAACGGCGGGAGGAGGCGGGAGACGCGGCGTTTATGCCTGGCGTTTTCAAAAGTTTTCCAGGGAGTTGACAGACCCCGCGTAAAGTTTCTTATAGGCGACCATCGAGCCAAGAATTTGCTTGGCGTTGAAAGTCGGCCAGCGGCTTGAAACCCCGTTTTTTACGGGAAACCGAGGCAAACGTCTGGCCGGTCACGCAAGTGGTAGTCGTGAGGTTTAAGGTGTGCCCGCCTGCAAGCGGGTGAGCGTTTTCCGGAGCGCAGACCTTATCCCGAGCGGTGTTTTCATCGTCAGGATTTCGCAGGCAGCCCGAATGATCCGCAGCAGAAATATTTTTTACGTCCACGCAACCTATGTCCCAGCAAACAGAAAAAACCCCGACCAATCCGCTGGCCGTCGCCACTGGCGACGTCGCGGGTTCCCCGGCGCCCGTCGCCCCTGCCAGCGCCCCCGCGCAGGCTGCCCCGTCCACCCCGGCTCCCGATGCCCCCAAACCCGGAAAAGAGGAAAAACCCGACAACACTTTTTCCGTCAGCGGCGTTCTCGACATCGACATCCAGAAGGGCGGCAATGGCCAGCTCCTCGACCTGTCCCGCTACGGCAAACGCCGGCCGACCGACGCCTTTGTCCCCAAGGAGCTCATCCGCCGCTTCAAGCTCAAGCAGGGGTCTTTCATCGCCGGCACCGCGTTTCCGTCCGAAGGGCGATTCCCGAACCCCAAGATGAAGTTCATCGAGTCCGTTGACGGACTCGCCATCGAGGAGCGGCGCGCGAAGATCGAATTCACGCAGCTCACGACCATTTCTCCCGACGAACAGCTCAAGCTGGAGACGAAGGACGGTCGCCTCACCACCCGCGCCGTCGATCTGTTTTGTCCCGTCGGCAAGGGCACCCGCGGCCTGATCGTGGCGCCGCCCCGCACCGGCAAGACCACGCTCCTGCGCGACATGGCGCTGGGTGTGCTGGAAAACCACCCCGAGTGTCACGTCATGATCCTCCTCGTGGACGAGCGCCCCGAGGAAGTCACCGATTTCAAGCGCAGCGTGCCCGCCGAAGTCTGGGCCTCGTCCAACGACGAAAACGTTGAAAGCCACCTCCGCATCGCCGATCTCTGCATCGAGCGCGCCCGCCGCCTCGTCGAGGCCGGCAGGGATGTTGTCCTGTTTCTGGATTCGCTGACCCGCCTTGCCCGGGCGCACAACACGCAGCGCAACTCCGGTCGCACCGGCACCGGCGGCCTCGACGTGCGCGCCCTCGAAAAGCCTCGCCAGCTTTTCGCCTCCGCCCGCTGCACAGAGGAAGCCGGGTCGCTCACCATCGTCGCCTCCATTCTTGTGGAGACGGGCAGCCGCATGGACGACGTGATTTTCCAGGAGTTCAAGGGCACCGGCAACATGGAGCTTGTTCTCGACCGCAAGTGCGCCGAAATGCGCCTCTGGCCCGCGATGAACGTCGCCTCCTCCGGCACCCGCAAGGAAGAGCTTCTCATCGACCCGCAAAAACTCGAAGGCATCCATTTTTTCCGCCGCGCCCTCGTTTCCCAACGTATCGAGGAAGCCACCGAAACGATGATCGCCCGCCTCTCGAAGACCAAAAACAACGACGAATTCCTGAAACTCATCGCCCGCTGACGCCCCGCGCCCGCCGCGCCCTGCGCGCCCTGCGCGTGCCTCGCGTGAGGGGGGGGGGGGAGGGGAACCCGGATCCCGGCGTCCGGCGTCCAGACCCCCCGGACCCCCGGACGCCGGACGCAGGCAACGAGGGAGAAATCCCGGTAAAAAAACGGGAATTCGCCCTTGCGCCACCCGAATGAAACCTGAAAAAATCTGCCTTTACCATACGTCCCGGCACATTACATCGCAGGGCCGCACCGACCAGCACGCTCCTTCAAACCTCCTCTATGCATAGCTTTTCCGAGCAATGTCTCGACATGGCCCGCTCCATGCTCGGCCACAACCTTGATGCCATCCAGCCCGATGGCAGCATCCTGCCCGCCCCAGGTGAATTGCCCCGCCCCGATGAACCCGGCCATGTTGCCTACGCCCTCGGTGATTTTTACCGGGCCACCGGCGAGACCACCCTCAAAGGGTACGACCTGATCGACCTGACCGCCCGCTGCGTCACCGCGCAGATGTTCACCGAACCTGCCGCCGAAAACGGCCTCGCCTACGCCTCGCTCGGCCTCCTCTGCTTCAGCCCCTCCAAGGAACGCAACCCCGTCTGGGAGCGCCTCGTTGACGAGACCCAGCAGCGCATTGACAAACAACTCCTCCACCGCAGCGACTACGACAACCACTGGCAAGCCTTCAACATAGCCAAAGCCGTGGCCCGCTACTCGTTTGGCCTGTCCAAGAAAGACGAAACCTCGCGCCTCATCGAACGCATGGCCGACCGCATCAACCAGACCAGTTCCAGCGGTTTTTTCGACGACTCCACCAAAGGCTTCGGAGGCAACTTCAACCTCTACGGCCTGCTCGCCTTCGTATTCATCCGCTCCGCACTCCAGCTCCACGCCAACAGCGGAGTGCGCGATCGCAAGCTCCCCACGCTGCGCACCTACGCGGAAAAGTACCTCAAGATGATCCCCGACCTCGTCCGCGCCGACGGGCTGGGCTGGGCCTTTGGCCGCGCCGCCGGCGCCTACGGGCAGACGCACCTCATCAGCCTCATCCTCCAGAGCCTGCGCGACGGCTGGATAGCCGACACCGACAAACCGAAGTATTTCGACATCCTGCGCCGCCTCTTTGTCTTTTTTTACCAGACCTACCTCGACCAGGAGCACGGATTCCTTGACCTGCGCGACGGAGAACGCACCGCCTACGACAACCACACCACGCGCATGGCCAACTTTGACGCCGCGCGTTACCTCTGCCAATGGGCGCGCCTCGCCAAGACCGTGCACCTGCCCGCCATCCCGCCGGGCAAGGCCGAGGCGCCGCGCACCGCAGGCCGCTTCATCATTTTCGACAAATCCAGCCGCAAGGAGCAGGGACTCTTTCTCTATCGCGATGCCGGCAGCGGCCTGCACACGCAGATACCGCTCCTGAGTTCAGGCAACCACCTCACTGCCGACACACTGCCCTTCCCGCACTGTCCCGGCATATTTGACTGGCCCAACAACATCTATGCCCCGGTGCTCCTGCCCGAGCTGACCTTTGGCGACAACGTGACGATCCCCGCCTTTTACGGCAAAAACTGCGTCACCGGCCTCGGCCTCCGCAACAGTTTCTATTTCCGGTACGAGCAACCCGAGTTGATCAACACGAAGGAAGAACTCGTCAAAGGCCTTGGCAGCGTGAAAGTCCAGTGGAACTTCAGCGGACCCAACATCAGTTGCGAATTCATCTACACGGTGAAGCAGCAGGTGCAGCTCGACAAGTTTCGCTACCAGATCTACATCGCCGCGCCGCACTCGAAGTACCGCATGGCCGGCTCGCTCGCCCTCGGCCCGGAAGGCCACCGCTGCACCGTGCAAAAAGACGACTTCCAGGGTCACTGGCTGGAAACCGAGGTCGTCAATCTCGACCCGCACTACCGGACCAACTACGGCAAAATCCACTACATCCAGACCCTGCTGCGCGACCACCCCCTCATCATGCGCCCCGGCAACGTGTATCGCTTCGTCGTCAACTTCGAGCCGGACGTGGCGCAGATCGACGGCTGAACGTTAATAACGGCTTACGAGGAGCAAATTGCGAATGCCGGAACTTTCGTCGCGAGCATTCCGCATTTGTAACTGATGTTACGCAGTCGGCCTTTTTGCAGGGGCGCACTGGGCCGTGCACCCCTACGTTGGTTTTCGCGTAACATCAGTTTGTAATTCGTAATTCGTAATTCGTAATTAACCCCCATGCTCGCACGCAGAATCATCCCTTGTCTCGACGTAAAGGACGGCCGGGTCGTCAAAGGCATCAAGTTCCAGGAACTCCGCGATGCCGGTGATCCCGTCGAATCGGCCAAGGCCTACGACGCCCAGGGGGCCGACGAGCTTGTCTTTCTCGACATCACCGCGTCCAGCGACGAGCGCAACATCATGCACGACGTCGTCGCCCGCACGGCCGAGCAATGTTTCATGCCGCTGACGGTCGGCGGTGGCCTGCGCACGGTCGGGGATATCGAACGCATGCTCAAGAGCGGCGCCGACAAGGTTTCGCTCAACACGGCGGCGATCAAAAACCCGCAGATCGTCGCCGAGGCCTCCAACCGTTTCGGCGCGCAGTGCATTGTCGTTGCCATCGACGCCCGCCGCGAACCCGACGGCAAGACCTGGCGTGTATTCACGCACGGAGGACGCAACCCGACCGAGCTCAACGCCGTCGCCTGGGCCCGCGAGGTCGTGACGCTCGGCGCTGGCGAAATCCTGCTCACGAGCATGGACGCCGACGGCACGAAGGCCGGCTACGATGTGGCGCTCACGCGAGCGGTCAGCGATGCCGTGACGGTGCCGGTCATCGCCAGCGGCGGGGCAGGGGAGATGGCGCATTTCAGCGAGGTGCTTGATGCCGGCCACGCCAGCGCCGTGCTGGCGGCAAGCCTGTTCCACTTCGGCACGCTCACGGTGCCGCAGGTAAAAGACTACCTCGCGAGCCAAGGCATCCCGGTGCGTCGCTGAGGGGCGGTCTTCCCTGTTGGCAGACGAGGTACCCCGCGCTTTATCACACGGGAGGACCAGACAGAACTTGACCCAAGAGAGAGTCAAGGAAGACGGGAGGGAGAAGGAGGATGCGTGGGTTCTTCGTGGAATTTAGTTGTAAATGGATAAAGAGGGAGGAAGGTAAGAAGAGTGATGAAAGAACAATCAAACATAGAAGAGCATTACGGGAAGCTATTGCATTGAGCAGAGCCATGGAAGGTGAAAGAGGTAGAG
>JAISAX010000737.1 GCA_031266495.1 Opitutaceae bacterium | reverse complement strand
ACTTGCGCGGGAGGCGGATGTGTCTGGCTCGGGTCGCCGCCGATTTGGTCCCACTGGATGTCGAGTCGGGTGCGTTCCGCCTCCTGTTCGAGATCAAAATACCGGTCGCCGAGGCGTCGGGCGAGGGTGGTTTTCCCGCATTGTCTTGATCCGAGAATCGTCACCGCCGGGAATTGCCGGAGGCTGGCGCGGATTGTCGAGGCAAGCAGGCGTTTGATATGCATTGAATTACGAGATTTCTTGCAAAATAGAAATCAATTCCTGTTTTGCAAGAAAACATCATGGGGCCAAGGGCCAAGGGTCGGGGGGGGCGACCGGTCCGGCAGACTTCGGACCGGCAGACCATACCCAGTCTTGCGGCTCACGGCGGCGTGATTTGCGGGGGGCATCTGGCGGGAGTAATATGCCGCCGTTGTCCACGCCGTCTTCTCCGGTAACGTAAAGCACGTAGCTTTGTTCTCCTTCGGGTGGGCGATAGTGGATGGGTTCGCCTGTGACCACGTCGTGCAGGGTGTCGGTCGCCAGGTCGGGGGCGAGGGCGGCAAGCGTGGCCGGATAGTGGCCGGTGCGCAGGCGGTGCTGTTCCACGCGACAGGCCGCGCGGGCCAGGATCACGCCGGACTGGTTCTGCGCCGTGATGCGAAGAAGTCCGGCGCCCGTGGGAACAATCCCGCCATAGGCTACGACTGCCCATGGTTTGAGGGTGTCTTTCGTGTCTCTCGCACGGGAATCAATGTCGCGGACCAGCGCGAAATTCACCCGTTGGTGTTGCGCGTCGAACGCGGGCAAATGGCGGGTCAGCATCTGGTGGCCACTGAGTGCGGCTGTTTGCAGTATCCAGCCACGCGGACCGTATTGGAGAAGCCATAACGAACGCCGGAGTTCGTAGTTGTTTTCGGGGTAAAACATGGTGGTCAGGGTGTGCGGCTGGCTGGCTGTGCGTGCTATCCCGACAGCGGTGCCGCCGCATTGGGTGGACATGGCGCGTCGCATGACGGCGATCAGGTTGATCTGCGCGAGTTCGGCGTCGATCGTTGCATGGTCTTCCGCCGTCCATTGGCCGCGCGCGTTTCCTTCCAGTATGAGCGAGAGGGCAATTGTGGTCACGGCCTGCTGGGTGAGGCTGGAGATGAGAAAATTCTGGTTTTGTTCCAGTTGGATTATCCGGAAAATCGAACGCAGGTTGCGGGTGGCGGCAGCGGTGTCACCGGCATCGAGCGCATGGATGCTTCGCCATGCGTAGTGGCTCGCGAGGTGGCGCAGGATGGGTAGATGCGGGAGGGTGATTTCGTGGGGGGGGTCGTAGTTGATGGGCCATACGGCTTGCGGGCGTTCTTCGAGGGCGCGGGCAATTTCGTCCAGTTCCGGGGCGTGGGCGGCGAGGTGCGCGGCGAGATCGAAGTTGTGTTGTTGTTGCCAGTTGTCGAGCGCGGTCTGGCGTTCTTTTTGCCAGTCGGGTTGGCTTGTCTGCCAGAGGGTCGCAAGGATGGTGGTTGACGGAAATCCGTCGGGGCGTTGCGGGATGAAGTGTTTTGTAAGCGATTCCCAGGGGTCGTCCGCATTCTGGCCTCCGTTTGCGCCGTTTTTGTATCCGGGGAAGGGATGGTCGAAGAGGGGAAATTTGGCGATGTTTTGCGAATCGGGGACGGGGGGCGGGGCGAGTTTCGCGAGTTCCAGCTCCACTCCGGCGGCGGCGGCTTCGCGTCTGAAGGCGGCCCATGCGCGTCCGCCGCGCCAGTTTTCTTCCGCGTAAAAAAGCGCGGTTAACGTGCCGGAAATCGCGGCGCCAAGGAGCAGTCGCCGGGCGTTTTTCCATGAGAACAGTCGCCAGCCTGGGCGCGGTCGCGTCGGTGCGGGGGCGGGCGAGGGGGGGGAGGGGGGGAGGTCGTGGTCGTTCATGGTTGGACGGGATTCCTGGCTGGCAGCATTGGGGTTAGCAGAGCGGGATTGTCCCGTGTTGCGACCGGGGTACGGCGGGCCGCCATTGCGAATGTTCGGGACTGGACGTGGAAGAGGGCGGGGGAGGGGAGGGGGATCGGGAGGGTTGTTCGGACGCGGGACAATGACCGGGCGCAAAGAAAAATTCGTCAGGCGATGGCGATGACAAAAACGACGAGGACAAGGAGAGTGCGGCATCGGTCTGGACGAGTGCCGCGATTTGACGGCGTTGTTCCATCCATCCGGCCAACGCGAAGGCGAGGTCTTGCGAGGTTGCGGTTCCGGGCGCGGTTGCGGTTTTCCCGTCCTGCCCCCGCGCGTATTCCGGAAGCGAGCCGGACAGGCGCAGGGTGGAATTGAAAAGCAACAGGAGCACCCACGTCACGGCAAGTGTCGCCCATACCGGACGGCAGGGGATAAACAGTTCCTGCCACAATCTGCGCAACATCCGGCGTCCCCATGTTTTGCCTGTGCGTGCGGGGACAATGGGCGCGCTTGTCGCGAGTGCCTGGCGGAGCGCGTTCGCACGGGCGGTGTCGAGTCGGGAATCCAGGTGCTGATGGCGGTCGAGCCAGTGGTTGCGGAGTGTCTTCATGCGTTCATGAGTTCATGTTTTTATGGTTTTGTGAGTTCACTGCCGGGTTTGTGAGCCGGGGGGGGAGGGGGGGGAGAGGGGGGATTCGGCCAGCCATTCGCGAAGGGCGCGGCGCGCATGGTGGAGTCGCGATTTGACGGTGCCGAGGGGGACGCCGGTGATCCGGCTGATTTCGTCCAGCGAAAATTCTTCGATGACGCACAGGGTGAATGTCGTGCGCTGCGCGTCGGGCAGGCGGGCGATGGTGGCGAGGAGCGTTGCGGCGGTTTCGTCGCGCAACAGGGTCTCGCCGGGCTGGAGCTGGCTGGTGTCGTGGAGGGTGTCGAGCGGAGGGTTGTTGTTGTCCGCGATGGGGTCTTCGAGGTTGCGGGTGGTGCGGCGGAGGTGTGCGCAGCAGAGTTGGTGGGCAATGCTGAAGAGCCAGCCGCCGAATCGTGAATCTTCACGCAGGGTGGGGAGGTGGCGTACGGCACGGATGAAGGTGTCCTGTACGAGATCGAGGCTGATTGTCTCGTCGCGGGTGAGGTCGTTGATGAAGGCGTGGAGCGGGCGTTGGTAATGTCGGAGCAGGCGGTCCCATGCAGGGAAATCGCCCTGCCGGGCGGCTGCGACAAGCAGGAGTTCATTCTCCGGTGCGTAGGGCATGAGGGGATGGTGTGTGCGGGCGCGCGTGCAGGGATGTGGAAAAAAAACGGCTCACCTGGAGTAGAATGCAGTCGGTCGAAAAAGGTTCAATGGCGGCGCGGGATTCTCACGATATGCGATATGCTTGTCGCTCGTCCGGCCCCCCCCTCCTCCTTCCCTCCTCCCTCCATGCTGCCGGAATCGGTCCGATGAATCGGCGGCAGGGCGGGCGGGGTCAGATCCGCAAACATGCATTCCTCCCGGGCGTCCGCAGGCGCAGATTTGTTTTTGCCTTAAAAGCGCGCGCCGCGCAAGAGAGCG
>JAISAX010000707.1 GCA_031266495.1 Opitutaceae bacterium | reverse complement strand
TTCGCCCGCACCGCAAACAGAGGCACGATCACGATGAACGGCTACTGGGATTTCCTGCCCGTCAAGGAAGGCACGCTTGCCTTCGGGCGCCTGCCGGACGAGGGCTGGGAAGTGTGTCCTGTTCCGGGCATGTGGCAAAAAGTCTCGCAGTCAATGGAGTTGACGCCGCCGGCTCAATACAACCGCTGGAACCGCCTCGCCTCCGCATGGTACCGGCGCGCTTTCGCCGTGCCCGCCGACTGGGCGGACAAACGCGTAAAGGTTGACTTCGAGGGCGTCAACCATGTGGCGCACGTTTATTGCAACGGCCAGCCCGTTGGCGAACATAGCGGCGTCGAACCGTTCACTATTGACCTGACAAAAGCCGTGCGCTTTGGCACGGAAAACACGCTCGCGGTTGAAGTGCTGCCATATGATACAGTGGACGGCAACAAGGTTTCCGTTGGCAATATCGGTCCCGGCCTCTGGCAAGGCGTCCGCATCGCGGCTGTTCCCGCCGTGCACCCGGTCGGAGTTCATATTGTTACATCGGTGGAGCATTCGCGACTCACGCTCACGACATCGGTGGTCAACGACAGTGACAAACCGGTGGAGGCGGAGCTTCGCCAGCGCATCCTCGCGCCCGATACAGTCGAGCCGGTGGCGTTGACCCTGAATCCTGCAAAAATCACTATTGCGCCGGGCGCGGTGGAGAATATAAAAACGGAAGTTGTCTGGGCAACGGCCCGGCAATGGTCGCCCGCCGACCCTTATTTATATACAGTGGAGACCGGCGTGTCCGCGCCGGGCGGCGGCGACGGCGACGGCGGCGAGGCGGTGAAACACACCCGCTTCGGCTTTCGCGAATTCACGGCCAGAGACGGCGATTTTTATCTCAACGGCAAACGCATCCGTCTGCGCGGCGACACCTTTCACAGCCCGATGATGTTTTTGCAAAATCCCGCCGCCACGCGCGCCCTGTTGCGATACTACAAATCGCGAGGCGTCAACTTTGCCCGCGCGTGGGGACCGTTTCCTCAAGTGTTCTTTGACGTCGCCGACGAGGAAGGCTTCATGCTCCATTCCGAATACGACCCCGTCGTGCAAAAAATGGCCACCGAAAAACAAATGCAGGACATCAGCGAGAAGATGATTGAAGGCTGGGTGCGGGCAAACCGGAACCACCCCTCCATCCTCTTCTGGACCGCGGAAAACGAATACGTCATCAACGGAACAATCAACCCTGACAAATACAAACTCGTCCAGAGCTGGGCAAAATTATACAGACGACTCGACCCGTCGCGCCTGGTGCAGGCGGAAGGCGACCCCTGCGTCGCTGAACTCGACGAGATTGGCATCCACAACTATCACGATTATTCGGACATGACCGCCGTGCCCGTGGGCATGTTTCAGCATCTGCCGGTGCGGCGTCCGCAACAATACGGCAAGCCGCTGCTCATCGGCGAATCCTATATCGGCCTGCGCCGCAGCAACTGGAGTTACCTCGCCACGCTCTACCTCGGCGAAGGCCAGTGGCGCGACCTCGACTCGCGGTCCCGCTTCTCCGGCATCTACAAGCAACGCACGCTGGAAACATGGCGTATTCACGATGTTGACGGCATCCAGCCGCTGGGGCTTGTTGACCGGCTCAACCCGATCGTCCCGCACAATACCGCGGTCAATATAGAGTGGAGCAGCGAGGCGCCCTACCCGCCGGTCAGGCGACTCGATACCGATGCCTGGAAGCGGACGCTGCTTGTCAATCCCGGCTGGCTCGCCGACGCCCCGGAAGCCAACGAATCCAGCGAGACCAAAGGCATCTTCGCCGCCTACAAGCCGGTGATTGTAAGCATGGCGGACGACTGGGACTGGGCCTATAATGCCGGCGAGACAGTGGAGAAAACAGCATACGCCATCAACGACACCCGCGAACAACGCGACCTCTCGCCCGAATTTTTATGGACACTGAACGATGGCGAAAAAGTCGTTGCATCCGGACGCCAACAGGTGCGAATCCCGTCGGCGCGCAACGTGCGGATTCCGTTTTCCATAAAAATCCCGCAAGTCGGCGAACGCCGGCGGATGCGGTTAAATATATTTTTGAGGGAAGGCACGAACGCGCTCGCATCCAACAATTATCGTGCCGACGTTTTCCCTGTTTCGCCGTGGCCCGCGAACCGGCGCGTCGCGCTAAAAAGCCGCGTCGGGCTTTATGACAAGGAAGGCCTCACCAAAACACTCTTGCGCAAGGCCGGTGTGGATTTTCGCGAAATAACATTGGACACACCGGCTCCAGGCAAGCCCGCTCCGGCGCTCGCAAACATTGACCTGCTCATCATCGGCTACTGCGCGTTCACGCGCACGATGAACGCGGAGGCGGCGGTGCTCGCCGGGTTTCTCGACCGCGGCGGCAAGGTGCTCTGTTTTGAACAAGACTCTTTCCCCGACGACGGCGCACGGCTGTTGCCAGGCGCGACCCGCCTGTCCGAACAAGGCGTGAACCATGCCTTCTTGCGAACGCCCGACGCCCGACTCGCGCGCCTGACCGACGACGACCTGCAACTCTGGCGCGGCAATCTTCAAATGAACACCCTGTTCCCCAACCTGGTCGCCACGCGCCCGCTCGCCAAACCATCCACTATGGGAAACTACCGGACCCTGCTCGACTGCGGCCCCTGGCTCGAAAACAGTCCCCTTATAGAGTTCCCCGTGAACCGCGGTTCGCTGCTGCTTTGTCAGCTGGACGTAACCCGCCGCTACGGCATTGACCCGGTCGCCACGCGGACAACCCACACCATTCTCGCCTATATTGACTCGCTGCAACCAAACCGCTGGAAGCCCGCATTTATATTGCGCGGCGCCACGGACGCCACAGCCGTCACGGACGGCACGGACGCCACGGGCCGGGACATCGCCAGGCAACTCGTCAATGCGCGCACCATCACCACCGCCGACATCGCCGCCCTCCCCTCCGACGGCCTACTGATCATCGCCCCGGAACAACCCGCCAACGCCCTGAAAACATCCGCCGACGCCCTTGCCCGGTTTGTCGAACACGGAGGCACCATCCTCTGTATGCAACAAAACAAGGACTTTGATTACTCCCCGTTGCCGGACGGCGCCGGCATTCAGGCAGACGACGAGGCAATCATCAACAAAACCGACATTATACAAAACCCGTCCAGCTGGCTGCTCCGTGGCACAGGCATTTGCGACCTGAGCTATACCACACACGAAAAAGAGAAAAATGTATCCGAATACAAATTCACGCCGAAGCGCAGTTTTTCGGGAGCGAACCTTGCGGGAGCCTTGCGCGGCTGGAACACCAAAGTCTGGGTCGCCGAAGCGCAACCCGCCACCCTGCAACTGCAACCGACAGAACAACTGGCTCTCGCCACCGACCGTGCGGCCATCTTGACGAACAACACCCGGCGGACAGGCGGGGAGGCAGGCGGGAAGCAGGACGGCGGCGCGGGGGGAGGGGGGGAGGGGCAAGTGATCCTCTGCCAGATACCCTTTCACAAACTCGATGACAGCAAGGCAAACTTCATACTCTCCACACTATTGACCAACCTGTCCGTACAAATAAAACCCGCCGACGCCAGCGCCGCGGCGCGCACGACGGCGGCGGCAGACACCATTGACCTCACCAAAGAACACTGGAAGCTCCACGAAGACGCCGACAACTCCGGCGAAGCCAAAAACTGGCATACAACGCACTTTGATGACTCCGCATGGCGCCGCATAGAAGTCCCCATGTATTGGGAACAAAACATGAACTTTGCCGGCCTCGACGGCTACGCCTGGTATCGGGTACATTTCCGGGTGCCCGCGACTTGGCCCAGGCGCGACCTCGCCGTGGAATTCGGAGGCATAGACGACTGCGACTGGACGTATTTTAACGGACACCTCATCGGACAGACCACGCCGGAGGATTATCCTGACGGCACATTCTACAAGGCATCGCGGCAATACACAGTGGCATCCGGGCAAGTGGAATGGGGAGGCGACAACGTGCTCGCCATCCGCGTCCGGGACATCTGGGGAGACGGCGGCATTTATAGTGGTCCCGTGCAGGTGCGCCTCATCAAGCAGACATTGAATACCGGAATACCGAACACGTAACATCCAATACGTAACTTCAGTTAATAATTGAAGCTACACAGCCGGGAGTTTCCGAGGACGGACCGGCCATCTTTTGCATGAAACCCTTCCCGGGATATATACATTTCCTCAAAAGACCTTTTGTTGATAACAAACAACTTGCGCGGCCAAAATCCTCAAAATCCTGTTCTCTCCTCCTGATAGCGGAAGCTTGGGTAAATTTTCACTCCGCATCAGATTCATTTCATTTCACTCCACGCATTCGTCATGAAAAACACCTGTAAAATCATATATATTCGCATCGTCCTCGCCGCATTGACCTGCCTCGTGCTGCCGACGCTCCCGGCCCGCGCCACTGTCATCGCCTCCGACACGTTCTCGATTACTGACGACCGCCCGGTCGGCAGCTATATCTTCAAGCCCGTCTGGACCAGCGAGCCGACTGCCGCCGTCAAGGGATCCACCGAAACCGGCGCCGACATCGTCACCTCTCTCACCTACAACAGTATCATCGGTCAGGACAAACGCGGCTGGATTCTGGCCGGCAATGCGGAAAACGGCTACGCCGCCCTCGCTGGCAGCGCCCTCTCTACTTCGCTTGCCCTGCCGTTCAACTTCAACACCTGGGCGCAATACGGTGACGTTGCCACATGGGAACTCCGCATCAAGTCCCTGAAACCCTCCCAGGGCAACTACTCGTTTCGCATCTCGTTTTACATCGCCGGAGACGTGACAGCGGGCAATAACGCCAATGCTCTCGTTTCCCTCTATATCAACCCCCTGGCCGACGTCTGGGGTCTTTACTCCGGAAACACCGCCCTTACGACGAAGGACGGCACCGCCATCAGCGGCGCATTGAGCGAGGCACTCGGTGGCGAGTACTCCAGCAGTACCTTTTACACCTACTCCATCAGCTACAACAACAGCACCAAAACCATCACCGACGTAAGCATCAACGGCACCACCGTCGCCTCCAACTACGTATTTGACACCTCGCCCGGCGTCATCGGCAACGTCGGCTTTATCGGCCAGTGGGTGGACGCCAACACGCAAATCGATTCCCTCACCCTCTCCGT